>NZ_JACJOR010000083.1:0-11566 GCF_014695615.1 Leptolyngbya sp. FACHB-711 | reverse complement strand
CCTGCGTGGCAATGCCGGTGACTTGTGGCAGCGCTGCCTTCAACAGCGGTGATTCATTCCGATTGCCAGGAGCCGAAACAAATGGGGCGATGACATTGCAGTTGCGATCACAGAAAGCAACCACTTTGTCTCCTTTGAGGTGTTTGTGTCCGCTGTATCCGAGATTATCGCCTCCTTTCTTCGCCGCAGTCGTCGTTCCATCGCCATGAATGACGCTGATGTCGAGATGACCCTTCCGATGCAGCAGTGACACAGACCCGGCAAAAATCGCATCAAAACAGCCCTGGGCTTCAAAGCGTCGAAAGGTGCGGTAGATTCTGGTGTAGTGAATTTCTGGTTGCCCATCTTTGTCCTTTTCGATGGGCAATTCTCTCCACTGACATCCGAGGTACAACAGTTTCAAGATGTAGTTGAACATCACATGAAAACCGAGCTTCGGCTGTGGACCACGAATTCCCATTTTCAGATGGGGCAAGACAAATTCCTGGAACTGCTCTAAGGTCAAATTCGTAGGAATTGCTTGCCAGGATTTGGATTCAGCCATCACTCCTCCAATTCTCATCCCGCTAAAAAGGCTTGTGTCACTTTAGCTTGAGTCGATGAAAGTTGAAGCAGATAGAGGCTTCCAGACAAATTCACCCAGAGAGCAAAACCCGCAACCAGTTGAGTGTGTCAAAGGTCAGGAAATGAGATCTAATGAACTACTGAACCTACGCCACTTGAACTATGACTTTTCGACCTGAACTCCTTGATGAATTGCTCAAAGGCTATGAGAATCCTGAAGACCTGCTGGGGGACGGAGGGATTCTTAAACAGCTGACAGCTGCTTTAGTGGAACGCTGCTTGAATGCGGAAATGAAAACGCATCTAGAGGAGCAACAGGCGGAGCCTGAAAGCGAAGCCAAGCCAACTCGTAACCGCCGCAATGGGCACAGCAAGAAGACCATTAAAGGTGAGTTTGGGGAAGCCCAAATCAGTGTTCCCCGTGACCGCAACAGTGAGTTTGAACCCCAGATCGTCAAGAAGGGACAGAGCCGCTTTGACGGCTTTGACGACAAGATCTTGTCACTCTACGCCAGGGGCATGAGTACTCGTGATATCCAGGCTCAACTGCAAGAGCTGTATGGGGTCGAGGTTTCAGCAGGACTGATCTCTAACGTCACCGAGGCAGTTGAAGCAGAGCGTAAAATTTGGCAAAACCGCGCCCTTGACCCGGTTTATCCCATTGTCTATTTTGATGCCCTGGTGATCAAAGTCAGACAAGACGGACGGGTCATCAACAAAGCAATCCACTTGGCACTTGGGGTGAACTTGTCGGGCACCAAAGAACTCCTGGGCATGTGGATGACCCAGAACGAGTCCGCCAAATTTTGGTTGCAGGTGCTAACAGAACTTCAAAATAGAGGACTTAAAGACATCTTCATCGCCTGCTGTGATGGACTCACCGGCTTTCCTGATGCCATTGAAGCGGTCTTTCCTAAAACGAGTGTGCAGTTGTGCATTGTCCATATGGTTCGAAATTCGCTTAACTACGTGTCCTACAAAGACCGTAAAGCAGTCGCGGCTGACCTCAAGCTAATCTACACGGCAAGCACAGAAACTCAGGCAGAGCAGCGCTTGGTCGAGTTTGCCGACAAGTGGGACAAGCAGTATCCGACCATTAGCAGGTCCTGGCTCAATCATTGGCAGCGGATCGTTCCCTTCTTTGCTTTCCCGCCTGAGATTCGTAAAGCCATCTACACCACGAATGCCATTGAATCGATGAATATGACCCTCAGAAAGGTGATTAAAAACCACCGTGCTTTTCCAACCGATGAATCTGCCCTAAAAGTTATCTATCTCGCAATTGGGAATATTGCCAAAAAGTGGACGATGCCCATTCAAAATTGGAAACCTGCCCTCAATCGCTTCGCTATTGAGTTTGGTGATCGCTTTCCAAGCTGAGTTTTAACCCTTGACACAATTCAGTTGACATACCCGAATCGAATTGTGAAGCGCAAGCCGTGCACTTCATGCTGCCCCGCCGATCGTCGCAGTGGGGCTTTTGTATCTTCGCAAAATTCGGAGATGCGGCATTGCCCTCTGTGACAATATGGATGAGACACCTGACCTCCCATAAATTACTGTCTAGTGCAGGTGAACCCTTATGGTCATGCCTTCGGTAGTGTCTTACATTTGTTGATGGTGTAGAGTAGAGGCACCTGCAAGCTCTCCATTCCCCCTATCTGCACCATGGCCCTCATTCCAGTAACTTGTCCCCATTGTTAGAACGAGCAGTTTGTCGTCAAAAATGGCAAAACAGCACAAGGCAAACAGCGGTTCCTCTGTCGCTCTCAAAGCTGCCAAGGACGAACCTTTATGCTCAACCCGTCTTACCCAGGGCGCACTCCTGCCATCAAAGAGCAGATTGTGGAGATGAGCCTCAATGGCAGTGGCATCCGAGACATTGCCCGAGTATTGCAGGTCAGTACTCGAACGGTGATTGGGGAACTTAAAAAAACAAGAAGTGCTCAAAGCAGTCAATGAACGCCTATTGCAACAGATTAAACCTGAGCAAGTGCAGGTCGATATTGTTCGAGTCGGTTTTGGCGCAGAGGATGCAGGCTTGAAGGTGAGCTAGACGAGATGTGGAGTTTCGTCCAGAAGAAGGCAAATCAGCGATGGTGATGGTGGGCAATTGACCATCACAGTCGGCAAGTATTAGCGTATGAATTTGGGAATCATCGTGACGCAGTATTTAAGCAGCTGCAAGCACTGTTAGAACCATTTGGGATTAGGAAGTTTTACACAGATGGATGGGGAGCCTATGAACGATGTTTAGAAGCTCAACAGCATCAAGTTGGAAAGGCAAATACGCAAAGAATTGAGCGGAAGCATCTAACGTTAAGGACAAGAATTAAGCGATTAGCGCGAAAGACAATTTGCTTTTCAAAGTGTGAGCAGATGCACGATACCGTGATTGGGTTGTATATTAATCGTTATGAGTTCGGGCTTCAGCTGTAATTGCAAGCTTCAACAAATGTAAAATACTACCGCTGCCCCACGGTGTGAGTTTAGCGGGTCTACCAATTAGGCTTAATGCCTGTTGATGAGTGATGCTTGTGTTACTGAACTATCTGAACGGATGGGTTTTTCAGAAAATGCTCATATCCTTCGCCGTGACTGCTTTGCTTCTCTTCCTCCCTGTACCAGAAGAGAGCGATTAAAACAGCTTTCTACATACGCTGTATGTATATCAGCTAGACCTGCACTGACGATTTCGTAGTTTAAAAACTTCTCCTGCTCCGGCGCATCCGGCTGCGGGTCAGAAACAAGGACGTCAGCAATTTTACGTCCCTGACGGTCGGTGTCATTGACCATCACAATCACTGTGTTATTGGCAGCAGCAATCAGCGATCTGAGATAATTACGGCTCTCTGTACTTCCTTGTTATTCGCCCTTGGGTGCGTTAATTCCACAAAATCGAATGCTTTCCTGTCGCCCGTTGAGCATTACTGTTAGCGTGTCCCCACTTTGAACATTAATGACCTCAGCCTGTCTGCTGTTCTTCGGTTCAGGGGATAAGCCAGTAGGCAGCGGCGGATTGGGATTGTCGTAATCAAGACGAGTTGCTAACTGAGAACTTTGCCACTGCTGGAATACTACCCAGCTCATAGCTGCCATCACTGCAACCGGAAGCAAATTGATGAGAAATTTAATTTGTTTCACTGAAAGTTGATTTGCGAGATTCCATGAGTATTGTTCCCATCACATCTGCTTCGTTACGATCAGCCAATCTAATGGAAAATGTCAGGACTTGCAACAGCACTGCTCCTGTCAAGTGACAGAGCAAGATTTAAGGACTCAGCACTGTGAATTTGAGTCAACCAAATGGCAAGCAACAGAGTGTCCATTACCGACCTGACTAAACTGAGGGTCTTCCTGTTTACAGCGATCGAATACATAGGGACAGCGCGTATGGAATCGGCAACCCTGTGGCAGATTACTGGGACTCGCAACATCACCTTGCAGCACAACTCGTTTTCGAGCTGCTTCAACAGTAGGATTGGGAATGGGAATAGCGGAAAGCAATGCCTGAGTGTAGGGATGGAGCGGATTTTCGTAAAGGGAAACGCAATCAGCAAGCTCAACAATTCTGCCCAGATACATTACGGCAATGCGGTCGGAAATATGTCGAACGACACTCAGATCATGAGCAATAAAAAGATAGGTAAGTCCCAGTTCTGACTGTAAGTCCTGCATCAGGTTAACAATTTGCGCCTGAATCGAAACGTCTAGGGCAGAAACGGGTTCATCGCAAACCACAAAATCAGGATTGAGTGCCAGTGCTCTGGCGATTACAATGCGCTGTCGCTGTCCGCCCGAAAACTCATGCGGGTAGCGATCTCGAAACTCAGGACTCAATCCCACCCGCATTAAAAGCTCACTGACTCTAGCTTGCCGATCGCTACTCGTCATTCTCTCAAAAACTTCCAATGGTTCAGCGATAATGCTGCCAACAGTCATGCGGGGATTCAAAGAAGCATAGGGGTCTTGAAAAATCATTTGCATTCGCCGCCGCAATTGCCGCAACGGTTCACCCTTTAAGCGAGTTAGCTCAGTGTCCTCTAGATAAACCTGCCCGCTCGTCGGTTGCTGAAGCTGTAAAATAGCGCGACCCGTTGTACTTTTGCCGCAGCCTGATTCTCCAACCAGTCCCAGCGTCTCACCTCGACGAATTTCAAAATTTAAGCCATCGACTGCCTTAATCCAGCCAACCTGTCGTTGCAAGACAAGTCCTCGTAGAATCGGAAAATAAACCTTCAAATCTTGAACTCGCAGCAGGGTTTCATTGGAATGAGCGGTTTGCATTTGAAGAAGTTGTGTTTGCGTCATAGCGGATTTTGGCAAAGCAAATTTAGGCGACAGTTGGTTGAGAAGACTGAAGCACGTCCTGCTCAGATGGTTTCACCCAGCAGGCAACTTGATGATCGCCCACAGATTCTAGCGGTGGATCTTCGGTATGGCAGATCGCGATCGCAAAAGGGCAGCGTGGCGCAAAAGGACAACCTTTTGGATAGTTCACCAAACTAGGCGGCACACCCTCGATCGGCTTCAGACGTTCCCGCTGTTCATCCAGACGCGGAATACTTTGCAGCAAACCAATTGTATAAGGATGGCGGGGATTGCGATAAAGCTGGTGAAGTGGTGCCTGCTCCACAATTTGTCCTGCGTACATAACCATAATGCGGTCGGCAAAGCCAGCTAGCAGCGATAGGTCGTGGGTAATCCAAAGCACCGCCATCTGTAGCTCTTGCTTCAGTTGCTTCAGCAGCTCCACAATTTGCGCTTGAATGGTGACATCCAACGCTGTCGTCGGCTCATCCGCAATCAGCAGCTTAGGGTTGCAAGCCAGTCCCATTGCAATCATGACTCGCTGCCGCATTCCTCCAGAGAACTGGTGAGGATAGCTGCAGATTCGTTCTTTTGCTCCTGGAATGCCTACTCGCTGAAGCAGTGCAATTGCCCTTGCCTTTGCCTCTGCTGAATTTAATCCCAAGTGCTGTTGAATTGCTTCAGTCATTTGCCGCTCAATCCGCAAAACGGGATTGAGCGAGGTCATCGGGTCCTGGAAAATCATGGCAATCTGGCTACCGCGCAAGTTTCGCATTTCAGTGCGGTTAAGCTGCAACAAATTACGATTTCCAAACCGCACTTCACCCGTAACGCTGTGTTTCGGCGGTGTAGATAGCAGCCCCATGATCGAGAGCATCGTAACGCTCTTTCCCGATCCGGATTCGCCCACAATGCCCAGGGCTTCCCCTTCATCAACATGAAAAGATACACCGTTGACCGCGTGAACTATACCGCCCGGCGTGAAAAAACGAGTGTTTAGATTGCGAACGTCAAGAAGGCGCGTCATGACAAGGATTGCTTAGAGATTAAAGAGTCAACGAGTTCCCGACTAAAAATGCCCGCTGGGTTCAAATTATTGGGAAGCGATCGACGGAACGAGGCATAATATTCCTGCTGCGACTCTTCATATAAGCGGCTCAGCTCCGTCACTGGTTCGACGTGATCGTCTACTCGTAAATCTAGATGAGCATAAGCTTCCGTACTCATTACATAAAGTGCCGCCGACTGCCGCCCTCGTTTATCTCCGCCTGCGATTTGCCCGGCTTGGAGGGCAAGCAACAGTCGCTTCACAAAGGTCTCCTGGTGATGTGACTGATAAGCTTCTGCCATCGCCTCGATCGTCTTTCCATTCACTAACATATTGCCTGCAACCGAGAAATAGGGAAACGTCTGGTGTCCTGCCCAATCCACGCATTCTTTTCCAGTCCAGGCAGCCGTACTGCCCATCTGATCGACCAGGTGCAGTTGACGATGATCGCGTCCAGCATCGTCTTGCAATAAAATCTTCAGCGTTGTTTTAGCATCATGCTGGCTCAGGAGTGTTAATCCTTGAACCCCAAATAGTGGATTTGTGAGACCCTGAGTGGCGATCGCTCCTACCCCCGCTTTTGCAAATGGGACGAGCGCCCCGACTGCTAAATTCTTGGTGGAAACCGCAATTCCGGTCATTCGAGTTGCTTCATCCCATGCCACAATTGAAAACGTCATACCTGTTCCTCCTTATGACCGTCGCTGCTGCGGATCAAGTGCTTCACGTAGCCCGTCGCCCAGTAAATTAAATGCCAGCACTGTGATGGCGATTGATAAACCTGGAAATGTGGTAATCCAGGGTGCTCGCTTAAAATAATCTCTGCCTGCTGCTAGAATTGCGCCCCACTCAGGCGAAGGCGGCTGTGCGCCCAAACCTAGAAACGATAAAGCTGACGCTGAAAGGACTGCAACCGACACACCAACTGTGGCAATTACAATAATTGGGGAAAGAATATTCGGGAGAATGTGCCGTAGAATCAATCGAGTGTGTCGTGCGCCCACTGCCTTTGCCGCTTTGAAATATTCCCGATTCTTCTCGACCAATACTGCGCCGTAAGTGACTCGTGCATAAAAGGGAATTGAACTAATCCCAACAGCAATCATGGCATTGGTTAAACTAGGTCCTAAAACCGCAACTGCTGCTAGCGCGATCAGTGTCTCCGTAAAGGAAAATAGCACGTCCATCAGTCGCATTAAAATCGTGCTAATCCAGCCACCTGCATACCCTGCAATCAGCCCAGCGGTAACGCCTGCTGTCATCGAAATTCCTACTGCAATGACACCCGTCATCAGTGTTAGACGACTGCCAAACACAATGCGGCTGAATAAATCCCGCCCAAACTCATCTGTCCCAAACCAGTGTGTGGTGCTCGGCGGCTGCAAGTTTTTACCAACGCTCATCTGAAGTGGATCAAATGGAGCAATTGCGGGTGCAAAGATTGCCACCAGGATTAATCCCAGCAGAATTATTGCTCCAACTTTAGAACCTGGATTTCGCAGTAGAACGCGGAGAAACTGCCGAAATTCTTTGGCATGAGTTAGAAATCGAGCGGAACGCGGAGAAGGTGCAATTTGCTGAGTCATCGATACGCATTAAGTTCAATAAAAAAGCAGAATTAACTATAGGTAATTCGAGGATCGATCCAGGCGTACAGTAAGTCCAGCACGATCGATACCAAAACCACAACTGTCGCAAAAATTAGAATAAATCCCTGAATTGTGGGATAGTCGCGTTGAAAAATGGATTGAATTGCTAACCGTCCAATACCGTTCCAGGCGAACACATTTTCAACCACGATCGCGCCACCCATCATGTAGGTGAACTGTAGACCCAGAATATTCACCACGTTAATCAGCCCGTTTCGCAGCGCATGGCGAGAGAGCACTACACTTTCAAGCAATCCCTTCGCCCGCGCTGTTCGCATATAATCCTGAGACAGCACATCCAGCATGGACGATCGCGTCAGTCGCGAAACCGCAGCCGCATTTGCCAATCCCAGCGTTAGCGCAGGCAGAATCAGATTCTTCAGATTGGTTCCAGATACAGGAAGCCAACCTAATCGAATTGAGAAAACGTAGATCAGCATCATCCCTAGCCAGAAGCTTGGAATTGAGATACCGAGAATTGCACCCGTCATTAGTCCCGTATCAATCCAGGTTCCACGCTTGTAGGCAGCAAAAAATCCGGCTGTGACGCCAAAAAACATGGTGATGATGAGACTTGTTCCTGCCAGTAGCAGTGTATTGGGCAGGCGCACTAGCAGCAGCGACAGGACAGGTTGATTGCCTCGAATCGTCGTGCCCAAATCTCCCCGCAGTACTCGGCTCATGTACATGAAGTACTGCTCGTAGATGGGGCGATCGAGTCCCAGGTTACGGCGAATTTGTTCTAACTGTTCTGGTGTGGTTGACTGTGACTGAGCATACATGATCTGTACCGGATCACCAGGCACCAGATGAATCAGGAGTGTAACTGCAATCGTTGTGACCCATATCGTAAACAGTCCACCTAGCAATCGTTTAATCAGATAACGAGTCATAAATTGAAGCAAAAAAAGGCAGAAATCAAGAAATGGAAACAGAATAACGATCAGCGACAGTATTAAAAGACATACTGCCGCTGATTAGCGATCATCTCTACTGCAACTTCACGTCATTAAATACGGGGCGATTGAAGGGACCAATCTTAAAACCTTGTACTTCTTTACGGCTGGCGTACACCCATAGGGAACCGGGCGTGTAGAGCGGAATGTGAACGGCATTTTGTAGCAGATACTTCATTGCCTCATCAACCGTCTGTTCACGCTGTGCTGGATCTACGGTAGTTCTAGTTTTCGTCAGCAGCGCATCCAGGTTTTTTGTTTGATAGCCGCTATAGGCACCGGGAGAATGCCAGAGCTGATACAGAATGTCTGGATCAAACCATGCCCAGTCCATCATGTCAAACGTACTCTTGCCACTCTTCTTTTCGTTTTCCTGCTTGACTCGCGCATTCAGTGAGCCAATGTCCATTGTTTCAATACTGACATTGATTCCTACCTGTGCAAGCTGACTCTGAAAGATTTGAACCATCTTCTCACGGTTGTCTCCCGTTGAAGTCATTAGCGTGACTTCCATTGGCTTACTTGGACCATAGCCCATTTCCGCTAAAAGCTGCTTTGCCTTGTCGGGATTGTGTTCATAGCCATACTGGGCACAGAAATCTTGATCGTTGCCAAACACTCCGCGACTAATCGGACAGCGTTCCCGCTTCACAAGATCGTCACCAAATGCTGTTTGAATGGCAGAATCCACGTCGATGGCATAAGCAACTGCCTGCCGTGCCCGAATATCATTGAACGGCGGACGCGAAATGGTGAACTCGAAGAAAAAGTTTTGTCCAGTATTTTCGGCAATATGTAGCTCCAGATTTTGGTCATTGCGAACGGAATCGAGGTCATCTAGAGGCGGATTCACAATGAGCTGAACTTCGCCTGTTTGCAGTCCTGCTAGGCGTGTTTGCGCTTCGGGAATCTGCCGAACGACAAGCTTACTGAAGGATGGCGCACCTGGATTTTCCACCGGACGACCAAACCGCTTGTAGTTTTCATTGCGCTCCAGATTGATCGAATCGCCCTTAGTCCAGCCCACCAGCTTCCAGGGACCTGTACCAATTGCCTTGGTCACCCCAAACTCCGTACCCAGATCCTTATTGCTATCGCAGAGCATACTGGCAAAGGGATCTGCCATAAAGGAAGCAAATGCACCGAACGGCGTGGCAAACTTAAAGTTTACGGTTTGCGGACCAACGACCTCGACTGCACTGATGGGTCCCCACGCTCCCTTAGTCACGCTGGGATTTTGAGTATCGATCGCCCGTTCTGCGGTGTACTTGACATCATTGGCATCAAATGAGCTGCCGTCATGACAGGTGATTCCAGAGTTAAGAACGAAGCGAACTTCTTTCCCATCAGGACTAATTTTCCATTCTTTTGCCAGGTTGGGCACAATTTCGCCCTTGTCGTTAAATGCCAGCAGCGTGTCATAAAGCTGGTCAAAAATTTGCCAGGAAAGAGTGGTTGTAGTGCGATGGGGATCAAGCGAATCAGCGTCGCCGTAGCGTGCCCAGACCAGTGTATCTTGGCTGCTAGCAGAAGCAGTCGTACTGGTTGCAGACTCCCCTGCGTTAGAAGTTGGCTGATTCGATGAAACCCCTGTACAGGCAGTGACTAGAAGGAACGTTGCAAACGCAAGACCAACGAGCGATTGCAACCGTCGCTTACCTACAAATAATGAAGATAGAAGTTGAAGCATAAAGCTTAATCCCTATTTGAAAAGAACACAAAGCAGGGTACTGAAACAAAGCAATGCCAAAGCAACGACAAAGCCAGGAGCCGTTAAAATACCAACGTCCTAATCATGCAAAATGATTGTTTTTTCAGTCTTTCGATGAAAATTAGTGACGTTCACTGGAAGTACAGAGAAAGAGTTAGTGATACTTAGCTATGGCAATTCATTAGTAATTGCAAATAGCCTAAAGACAATTCAGTATGAATTGTGAATAGATAAGAATTATCTAGCCAAGAGTTTACTTTACTAACCCGTTTAATCTGCTGAAGCTGTTTACCTGTCTTCAGAAGGAATACCTCCAGAAGGAATACTAAGAACACATCAGAATCAAGTAAGAATCATCTTTATAGAACTGCCAAGACAACAATGTATAAGCTATGACAAATGCAAACTCGAAAAATTGAGATGTTCATCAGCATCTCAGGCTTTATCTAATCCTTCAAGCTCAATTCATAAAAATCTATGTCATTACTCTCATTAGGCTTTATATAAGGAGTTTAGGCTTTCTGCATCTATGAAGGCACTGAGTTATTAAGAAAACCTAAGAATTTGCAGGTTAAGAAAAGTTGTGAAAAATTGGGGTTATTTTAGGAAGTAGCCTCAATATTAATACTGATGCTCCCTAATCATCACTTCACCTTAGAAGCAGGGTTAGACATTCTAAATGCTCTGGTTTACGCAAAACAGGGCAAGCACTTGAGCCAGCTTCAAGTTCACTTGCTGCAAGCATCCTGGTCAACCGAGCGGCAAAATTATGGAGCGATCGCAAAAGCATATGGTTATTCTGAGAATTATCTGAAATACGATGCGGGTCCTAAACTCTGGCATCTGCTCTCTGATGTTTTGCAGGAGAAAGTCAGCAAGACCAATGTCTGGGCTGCAATTGAGCGACGCTGGCAGCGGGAACGAAAAAGTAATAGCGATCGATTAATTTTCTCTCCTGCGCCGCCTTCTTTGATGCAGCCTGCTGTGCCTTCGATTCCATTAAATTCGGGGCATGGAATTACTCTTCCAGACACCGCTTGTTTTTATGGACGTGAAGCAGAATTAAGCCATTTGCGGAAGAAAGCAATCGCTGACCGCCACAGACTTATTGCAGTTGCTGGAATAGGGGGTATTGGTAAGACTGCACTGGTTGCACAATTTGTTCAACAACTTTACTCAGAATACGAAGTCTACGATAAATCTGAAACGGCAGAAGCAGTTCAGAAATCTGCTTCTTTGCATTGTTTACCCTTTCAAAAAATCGTTTGGCACTCGCTGGATGGCTCGATCCTGCTTAACCAACTGTTGAATGAGCTAATGGACAGCT
>NZ_JACJOR010000082.1:0-45486 GCF_014695615.1 Leptolyngbya sp. FACHB-711 | reverse complement strand
GTCTTCCAATCCGCAGACTGTTCTCGTTTCAGGGTCAGATTTTTATGCGGCTCCGCGTCTCAGTCCAAAAGGCGATCGGCTGGCATGGCTCAGCTGGAATCACCCGAATATGCCGTGGGATGGGACGCAGCTTTGGGTGGCAGAGGTTCGCCAGGATGGGTCATTGGGCGAGGCGCAGCTTATCGCGGGGGGAGAAACGGAATCAATTTTTCAGCCAGAATGGTCGCCGGACGGGACGCTGTATTTTGTCAGCGATCGATCGAACTGGTGGAATCTGTATTGTTGGCGGGGGGGAGAAGTTCAGCCCATTTGTCCGAAGGCGGCGGAGTTTGGGCAGCCCCTGTGGGTGTTTCGCATGACGAACTATGGTTTTGCCTCCGCCGATCGCCTCGTTTGTACCTATGTAGAATCGGGCATTCAGCATTTGGCACAGATCGATACCGCCTCGTTTGAACTCACAGAAATTCCAATTCCCTATTCCAGTCTGGGTGGTTTGCAGGTAGGGGATGGGTTTGTGGCGTTTGTGGGCGGCAGTGCAGCGGCTCCCAGCGCGATCGTCCGATTAAATTTAGCGACAGGGGAAACGGTAGAACTGCGGCGATCGAGTTCTTTGGAGATTGATCCGGGCTATATTTCTGTGCCTCAAGCGATCGAGTTTCCCACGGCAGAAGGAAAGACAGCGTTTGCTTTCTTTTATCCGCCGCAAAACAAAGACTTCCAGACTCCCAATGGAGAACGACCGCCGCTGCTGGTCAAGATCCACGGTGGTCCCACGGCAGCAACTTCTGCTAGTTTTAGCCCCGGCATTCAATATTGGACGAGTCGCGGCATTGCCATTCTAGATGTGAACTACGGCGGCAGTACCGGATACGGACGCGAGTATCGGGAACGGCTGAAGGGCAGATGGGGCATTGTCGATGTGGAAGACTGCATCAACGGCGCGAAGTATCTGGTGGATCAGGGCTTGGTGGATGGCGATCGGCTCTGTATCGATGGCGGCAGTGCGGGCGGTTATACAACGCTGGCAGCTCTCACATTTCACAGCACCTTCCGGGCGGGAGCAAGTCACTACGGCGTGAGCGATCTGGAAGCGTTGGCAAAAGATACGCATAAATTTGAGTCGCGCTATCTGGACGGTTTGATCGGCAAATACCCAGAAGAAGTTGCCCTCTACCACGAACGATCGCCCATTTACGCCGTCGATCGCCTCTCCTGTCCTGTAATCTTTTTCCAGGGCAATGAAGACAAAATCGTGCCGCCCAACCAAGCAGAAATGATGGTGGACGCACTGAAGGCAAAAGGGCTACCCGTGGCGTATGTCCTGTTTGAGGGCGAGCAGCACGGCTTCCGTAAAGCCGAAAATATCCGACGTGCCCTCGACGGCGAACTGTATTTTTATTCGCGGGTGTTTGGCTTTGACCTGGCGGAGACGATCGAACCTGTGGCGATCGAGAATTTATAATCAAGACTCTAGAAATTCTAGAAATTATGCGCGTCAAAATTTGCGGAATTACTGACCCGGAACAAGGAAGATCAATCGCTCAAATGGGAGCAACGGCGATCGGGTTTATCTGTGTGCAGCAGTCTCCGCGCTACGTCACGCCGGAACAGATTCGCGCTGTGGTCGATGATTTGCCTGAAGGCTGCACAGTCGATCGCGTTGGGGTCTTTGCCAATGCGTCGATCGAAGAAATTCTGCAAGTGGTGGCGATCGGGCGGCTTAACGTGGTACAGCTTCACAGCAGCGAATCGCCCGAATTTTGTCATCGGTTGCGCGATGCCTGCAAAAACAAATTTGGGATAATCGAGCTAATCAAGGCACTACGAATTCGCACAGAAGCAGACCTGGAACAGGCAGAAGCTTATCAAACCTGTGTCGAAACGCTCCTGCTCGATGCCTACCATCCAGGAATGCTGGGCGGCACAGGTCAAACGATCGATTGGTCAACCCTGCAAACCTTCCGTCCGATGTGCAATTGGCTCCTTGCGGGCGGACTCACCCCCGATAACGTGCGCGATGCACTGCGGCTCACCCGTCCAGACGGAATCGATTTATCGAGCGGTCTTGAGCATTCTCCCGGTCAGAAGGATTTGCAAAAAGTAGCGCGATTGTTTGCGGAACTGCGATCGATTTAGGATGCGGGTCTATGGATGTGGTTCAGCAAATTCTACCGACGAATCCAGCCGTTTACCGTGAATCGACTATCCGCAAACGATCGCGAAGGACAGCGCACAGGCAACACTTCGTGCATATAGCGGCTGAGGAACAGAACGATGCTGTTATTCCTGGGATCGATCGTCTGGAAGGTGTCAGCCTGGACAAAGAAATTATCTTCGATGCGGCTATCGTAAATTAATAGCTCTCCGCCGGAAAAAGCCTTGGGTTGACGATAGAAATAGTAGACATAGGTGAGTTCGCGGGTAGCAGTGTCAGGACTGCCATTGTCGTTGTGGATGCGGTAATAATTGCCGTCATTGTGTCCGGTAATTTGCGCTTCGATATCCTGAGCGGTGAATGGTGGAAGACCGAGTGCTTTGATGACATCGGGAACGATCGAGCGAATGCGATCGGTGATGAAACTGTGAACTTCAGGGAAATCGTACAGCACAACCGACTGGCGATAACTTTCATCTCCGGTTGAAGTCGTGGTGCTTACAAATTCTGCTTCGCGCTCCAGAACGTAATTGAGCAGCATCTGATGTTCTTCTGGCGAAAGGAAGTCATCAACCTGAACGGACTCGGACGGTAAAACGCCATCTGAAAAGCGCGGAATGCCAGCCGGAACAGGGGTCACGCTCTGGGTTTGCATCACGATCGGCGGCTCGGTCACCATGCCCACCAGTCGATCGCACGGAAACGCCAACACTGCCTGTCCCTGATTGAGCGGGACCTGAAACAGCCGCCGCACCCGCTTGCCTTCCCAATCTGCCAGCACTTCAAACAATTGCTCCAGCAAAGGATTCTCAGACTGAATGGCGACCTGGTACTGCTGCCCTCCTGACAGAAGCAGCGTGACTTTGACGATTTCCGGCAAATCCTGAAATTCTGGCATAGCGCGTAACCTTAGTGCAAGAAGTGTCTCATTCCCGTCAACACCATAACAATGCCCAATTCATTTGCTGCTGCGATCGAATCTGCATCGCGCATACTGCCCCCTGGTTGAACGATCGCCTCAATGCCTGCTGCCGCTGCCGTTCGCACCGAGTCATCAAACGGGAAGAAGCCATCGCTAGCCAGCACTGCGCCTTTGGTTTTGTCTGCTGCCTGCTCCAGCGCAATTTTCACCGACCCAACGCGATTCATTTGTCCTGCGCCGACTCCAAGCGTAGTGCGATCGTGGGTGATCACAATGGCGTTTGATTTAACGTGCTTACAAACCTTCCAGGCAAACAATAGCTCGGCAAGCTGCGACTCGGTGGGCTGGCGATCGGTAACAATTTTCCAGTCGGCAGGATTGGCAATTTGATCGTCTGCCGTTTGTACCAGAAATCCACCTGCAATCTGACGCACCAGTTCCTTTTCACCCCGGCTCAAATCCGGCAGCACCAACACCCGCAGATTTGACTTGGTTGCCAAAATCTCTGCCGCTTCTGCATCACAGCCTGGAGCCACAATACATTCGAGGAAAGTCTTCTTAAGTTCGTTTGCGGTGGCTCCGTCGATCGATCGATTTAGAGCCACAATGCCGCCAAATGCAGAAGTCGAATCGGCGTTAAATGCTTTTGTGTAAGCCTCTACCAGCGAACCGCCTAACGCCACGCCACAGGGATTGGTGTGTTTGATAATTACTGCCGCCGCTTCCGAATCGGGAAACTCTGCCACAATCCGCCGCGCTGCTTCCAGATCGACCAGATTGTTATAGCTCAGCTCCTTGCCCTGTAACTTCTCCGCCGCTGCCCAGCCGCTCGCACTTCCCCCAGTCTGATACCACGCCGCAGGCTGATGCGGATTCTCGCCGTAGCGCAATTCCTGCACTTTCTGTCCGTTGAGGCTGAATAGGTTAGGCAAACTGGCAGACGGAGCTTCTTCTTGCTGGCTCTGCTGACTCAAGTAATCTGCGATCGCCCGATCGTATGCTGAGGTATGCTCAAACGCCTGCAGCGCACAGCTCTGCCGAAACGCGATCGACGGAGTGCCGTTCTGCCGCAGTTCCTCTAGATAATCGCCGTACTGATTGGGATTGCAGAGAATCGTCACATGGGCAAAGTTTTTCGCTGAGGCTCGCACCATCGCCGGACCGCCAATGTCAATTTGCTCGATCGCCTCCGATAAGGTTACGCCCGGTTTCGCGATCGTCTGCTGAAACGGATACAGGTTGACGACGATGAGATCGATCGGATTAATCCCATTTGCTGCCAGATCGGTGACATCCTGAGGCACATCGCGCCGCGCCAAAATGCCTCCGTGAATGCGGGGATGCAGCGTTTTTACCCGTCCGCCCAAAATCTCTGGCGACCCTGTGTAGTCTGAAACTTTCGTCACGGGAATTCCCGCATCCTTCAGCGTTTGCGCCGTGCCACCACTGCTGATAATGCTGAATTCAAATTCTTCGACAAGCGATCGAGCCAGATCCACCAACCCTGATTTGTCCGAAACGCTCAGCAATGCAAACCGTGCCATGACTTCTACTCTTTATCGATCGCCTTATTCAGAATAGTACGGAGGTGGAGGGAAGGGTAGATGAATTGAGGGGTGGCGGAGTGGATGAGTGGGGGTTGGAGTTGAAGGGTTTATGGGTTAGGGCAGTGATTTGGGTTAGGGGGCTGGTTGTATTTCGTTACGGCTTCTTGCTGAGACTTGCGTTTGCGAAGCGCGCCGATGCCACCTAATCCCTCATCTCCCCTTTTCCCCATCCCCCATCCACGCTTTTTTTGATAAACTTTCACCGCATAAGATAAACCTTTACCGCATAAACAGGATGACGCTGCAAGCAATTTTGGTTCCGGCAAAACGAGAACCTGCAAAAGGATTACTCGTCGGGCTGCACGGATGGGGCGCAAGTGGTCAGGATGTAGCAGCCGTTGCCGCTTATTTGAATTTGCCAAACTATCAGTTTGCCTTTCCCGATGCGCCGTTTCCCTTTCCGTATGGCGGTGCGGGGCGCGTCTGGTATAACTTTCCGGCGAACTACTCCTTTGCTAGCAGCTCTGATTTTGCAAAGAATGCGGAGCTACAAGCCAGCCGTCAGCAGTTGACTGATTGGCTCCGATCGCTCGAATCTCAAACCGGGGTTCCCCTTTCCCGGACGGTGCTAGCAGGTTTTTCTCAAGGTGGCGCAATGACGCTAGATATTGGGCTGCAATTGCCTTTAGCAGCGATCATGATTTTGAGCGGCTATCTCCATGCGCCGATCGACCTTCCCCAACCGATTAATGCCGCTAAACTGCCGCAGGTGGTGATAATGCACGGACGATCGGATCAGGTGGTTCCTTTACGGGCAGCGCATCAGGCACGCGATCGGCTGACAGAGCTGGGACTTCCGGTTGTGTATGAAGAACTCACGATGGGACACGAAATTTCCATGTCTGTCTTAAGCCGGATGCAAAGTTTTATAGAAGATAAGCTTGAATAGCCCCGATGGAGGAGGGGTCTGCGAGTAGGATAGGGGTAAGTCGCGTCTGTGGCTTTGCGGATACGCACGTCAACTTCAACCCGCACAGATGCGGAAATTCGGAGGGGTCAGATGAAAGCATTACACTTTTCGCGTCAGGAAATCGAGAAGATTACGGATACGGAATTGGCTGCGCTGGCAACCCGGCTGGAGCAGGACGAATACACCAGTCCCTTTGAAGGGCTGCAAGACTGGCATTTGCTGAGAGCGATCGCCTTCCAGCGTCCCGAAATGATCGAACCCTACTTGTATTTGCTGGATCTGGAAGCATACGACGAAGCTTAGAAAAAGGCATCATCCCCGAGCCGCCCCCTGGTTTTGCAATGATGGGGAAAACCTGGCTTTCCTCTGGGTTTTCAGAGTCCCCATTTCTGGAGGATTGAGGGGGCGATGATAGGAGATTTAATATCCTTTGAACACCCCTGCAAGGGTTTGTGGCGAGATTAACAATGCTTCAAGGTCGCCGAATTCTCATTGGCGTGGGTGGCGGTATTGCTGCCTATAAAGTGTGCGAGGTCGTTTCGACACTGGCAAAAGCGGGTGCAGAAGTGCGCGTAATTCTGACCGATCGCGCCCAGCAGTTTATCTCACCCCTCACCCTTGCAACCCTGTCCCGTCATCCGGCTTACACCGATGCAGATTTCTGGCAGCCGACCCATCCCCGTCCCCTGCATATTGAGCTAGGCGAATGGGCAGACGTGTTTTTGCTGGCTCCGCTCACGGCAAATACGCTCGGCAAACTGATTTATGGCTTGGCAGATAATTTGCTAACCAATACGGTGCTGGCTTCGACCTGTCCGGTGCTGCTAGCTCCGGCGATGAATACCGATATGTGGGAGCAGCAAGCCGTGCAGCGCAACTGGCAGCAGCTTCAAACTGATTTGCGCTATCACGCGATCGACCCCACTGCCGGAATCCTGGCGTGCGATCGGGTGGGGAAAGGGCGCATGGCAGAACCCGCCGAAATTTTGTCCTATTTAGAATCGCTGCTCGTCACAGGCGGCAAACGCGACCTGAGCGGCAAGCAAATTTTGATTAGCGCAGGCGGAACCCGCGAATACCTCGATCCGGTGCGCTTTATTGGCAATCCCTCGACGGGAAAGATGGGCGTTGCCCTAGCACTGGCAGCCCTGCACCGAGGCGCAGCAGTAATGCTGGTTCATGCCCCGATCGAGCTAAATTTGCTTGCATCGCTTAAGACAGCCCGACTTGTGCCGATTGTAAGTGCTGCCGAGATGCAGCGAGAAATGCAGCAGCTCATGCTCCAAGCCGACTGGATTGTCATGTCTGCTGCCGTTGCCGATGTGCGTCCTGCCGAATTTCACCCGGAAAAATTACCGAAACGATCGCTTCCCGATACCCTGCCGCTCGCTGCGGTTCCTGATATCGTGGCAGAGTTGAGCCAGCGTAAGCAGCCGCGCCAAAAGCTCATCGGCTTTGCGGCACAAACCGGAGATATCCTGCCGCCTGCCCTGGAAAAACTTCAGCGCAAAAACCTGGACGTGATTGCAGCTAATCCAGTCGATCGTACGGACAGCGGCTTTGGCAGCGATCGAAATCAGGCGGTTTTTCTCGATCGAGCAGGACGAAAGCAAATTTTGGAGCCTTGCAGCAAGCTACAGATGGCTCACGCTTTGTATGATTTTGTGCAGTATGACTTTGTGGAGGGAGAATCAGGCTAGAGTTTGCCCGATCGCCAGGGTGGGCACCATGCCCACCCCATGAAATGACTGGAGAATTGCCCTGTTTTTGCGCCGATCGCCACGCTTAAAACCAGATAACCTCACAAGATAAGATTACACGGGCAAAACTTCTGCTTCTGGTTGCGCTTCGCCGGTTTCTTCACTGCCGTCTTGCCAGGGCAGAGCCATGTAAGCATGGGAAAGCTTTTGGGCAGCATCCTGCAAGTATTCCAGGAACGTGTTGGCGACAACCGAGAGCTGCTTGCCTGCCAAATAAACCACATACCACTGTCGCTGAATCGGGAAGTCTTCTACGTCCAGAATCGCCAGTTCGTTTGCAGTTGCATCCATCGCCAGCGTATGGCGAGACAGCACCGACAATCCCAGCCCTCCAGCGATCGCCTGCTTAATCGCTTCATTGCTACCCAGCTCTAGCCGCACTTTCACCGAGAGCTTGTGTTCATCGAGCAGCTTCTGGAGTGCGCCTCGTGTACCCGACCCTGGCTCCCGCATAATAAACGGCTCTTCGACCAAACGCTTCAGCGAAATGTGCTTTTCCTTCGCAAGCGGGTGATCATGGGGCGCAACGACGACGAGCGGATTGTCCAGGAATGGATAAGTTTTAATATCGAGATGCTCAGGAACCTGACTCATCACGTAGATATCATCCTGGTTGTTGGCAAGCCGCTCAATGACGCGCTCGTGGTTAGTAACGGTCAGCGACACATCAATGCCGGGATACTCCTTGCAGAACGGACCCAAAAGGCGCGGCATAAAATACTTGGTGGTCGTAATGACTGCAAGCCTTAAGCGTCCTTGTTTCATGCCCTTGAGGTTGGCAACGGTCATTTCAAGCTGCTCAAGTCGCTGAAAAATTTCCTGGCAGGTTCCAAACAGTTCTCGCCCAGCCTCGGTCAGGTACAGCCGTTTACCAACCTGCTCAAACAACGGTAGACCAATGGCTTTGGTAAGCTGTTTGACCTGCATCGAAACCGTGGGCTGTGTCAGGAACAACTCTTCTGCGGCGCGAGTAAAACTACCGTGGCGGGCGGTCGCCTCGAAGACTTTGAGTTGGTGTAGGGTCGCGTGTATCAACTGCGAATTCTCCTAACGAACGGGGACAAAAAAATCGAGCGGCGAGGCTTTAAATTCGGAAAAGGAGCGGTGTCGGTCAACGCTAGCCTGAAGTCAAGCCAGAAGAACAACCTTGCTCCTTATAGAACCAAGTCTATCATAGATATTTGAACTAATGATTTTTATCTATAGATTTCAAGGTTAAGATATTACGCAATGGAAACTACATGAGTTCCCTTCCAATAAGCGTTGCACGTTGAAAGGAAGACGGGTTGGGTTCAGGTAACCCCTTAATTCCCATTCCAGCAGTCTAGATTGAGAGTTGTCTCGTAATGGTCAGAGCTGCACGTCTTGCAGTCTGAGCACAGAGCGAGAGGCTGTTGAAGATTAAAGATTGCTCCAGCCCTTCCTCCTTAAAAATACGCTGCAACGCTCTTTCTTGAGATTTTTCCTTCAAAATTATTTTGAAAGGCTACTCGAAATTTTGTATTGTTCTTTATTGTGATGCTGATGCGTCAATCACAGCCTTCTTGTTCGCAGTTAGGTCATTTCTTATATGCCAGACATTGTTGATATTGCCGTTGGTGCTGGTTCGTTCAACACGCTTGTCACCGCAGTTCAAGCGGCTAACCTGGTGGATGTGCTAAAAAGCCCCGGTCCTTTTACGGTGTTTGCGCCTAATGACGACGCATTCGCCAAGCTCCCGCCCGGAACAATTACGACGCTTGTCCAAAACATTCCACAGCTCACAAGGATTCTCACGTTTCATGTGGTTCCGGGTCGGCTCAAGAAAGAAGACCTGGCGAAACTGGGCACGGTTACTTCCATCGAAGGGTCGCCTATCCCGATCGACTGCTCAGATGGGTTTGAGGTGAAAAACGCCACAGTGCTTGCTGCTGATATCGAAGCAGACAACGGGATTATTCATGTGCTCGATCGCGTTATTCTCATGGGCTAATCTCAAGCCTAATCTCAGGGTTAATCCCAGGGTTAATTTCAGGGGCTAAAGCGAGAACAATTCGCAAATTGGCATTGCTGAATGGAAATTGGATTATCGGATAGGAAGTTCTGCGCTAGGGCTGGATTGCAAACTCCCCTTACAGAATTCATCCATTGATCAGCAATGCCCACAAGTTTTACTGCTGTATAAGCTTCTATCTAAGCTTCCAGTGAATGAGCTTTAGGGCGATCGGCTGGAAGCTTTTGCGCGTTTTCAATCTGAGCGTGGTTACATCTAATCAGGAAGTCGATCGCTCCAGGCGAACCGTTAGATCTTAGCCGCCAAACGCCGCAGGAAACGCCAGTTTCAATCCCGCAGTTGCAATGAGATTGACTAAAGAAATCGGCAGCATGAATTTCCAGCCGAGGTCTAGAATCTGGTCGATTCGCACGCGAGGAACCGTCCACCGAATCAGGACTGCGAGAAACACCATCAGATATGCCTTAAACAGCGTGGTGACAATGCCCAGGCCTGCCAGCAGAATTTGCACGGGGGCGGATAAGGAGATGTTGAACCACTGGACGATCGCCTCCGTCGAAACCGGGAACTCCCAGCCACCCAGATACAGCACCGCAAACAGCAGACCCGATAGCACAAGCTGCGTGTAGGACGTGCCGTAAAACAGCATGAAACGAATACCCGTATATTCCGTCTGGTGTCCTGCAACAAGCTCTTCTTCGGCTTCCGGCAGGTCAAAGGGCAATCGCTCACATTCTGCCAGTGCCGCGATCCAGAAAATCAGTAAGCCGATCGGCTGTCGCCACGCATTCCAGCCCAGAATGCCATAGCCTGACTGTTGCTGCACAATGTCGATCGTGCTGAGCGAATTCGACATCAGCACCACTGCCAGCACCGACAGCGCAAGGGGCACTTCATAGCTAATCGACTGAGCTGCCGCTCGCAGTCCCCCAATCAGCGAGTATTTGTTATTTGAGGCGTAGCCTGCCATCAATAGCCCGATCGGCGCAATGCTCGATAGCGCGATCCAAAGGAAAATACCGATGCCCAGGTTTGTAATCACGATCGTTTGTCCAAACGGCACAATCAGATAAGACAAAAACACAGGCACAAACACTAGCAGCGGCGCGAGGGTAAATAGCCAGCGATCGACCCGATTTGCCAAAATGTTCTCTTTAGTGAGGAGTTTTAAGACATCGGCGATCGGAACCAGAATGCCAAATGGACCCATAAACTCTGGACCAATTCGCTGCTGAGCTGCCGCCGAGACTTTGCGCTCCATCCAGGTTGTGACCAGCGCGAACAATGTTGCAAACGTAATAATCAAAATCATTGGAATTGGCATCCAGATCGCCTTCGCTGTGCCTGTGGGAATCCCGAAGCCGTTGAGCAAATCAATAAAGTTAGTTTGAAAATCGAGCGATTGCATTTTTCATACCTCCAACGAATAGGCTGCTTTCAGTATCAGCAGGAGCAGAAAAGGAATCTTGGAGATTTTTCCGATTTTTGGAGATTTTTGCGATCGATTGGGTTAGCGCAGCATTTTGGGGGTGATGCCAAATTGTCGTTTGAAGTGGCGATTCAAGTGGCTTTGATCGACAAAGCCGACCAGCAAGGCAGTTTCGGCGATCGATCGTCCCTGCTTTAAGAGCTGTTTTGCCCGTTCGACGCGACAGCGAATCACAAACTGATGCGGACTCATGCCGGTCGCCTGCTTGAATCGCTGAGCAAAATAGTGGGGACTCATCTGGGCAACGCTCGCCAGTTCACTCAAGCTCAAATCCTGATCCAGATGGGCGTGAATGTAGTCGATCACCTCCTGAATCTGGTGGTGTGGCAGTCGTTCAACTTCAGTTTGCAGCTTGAGCGGACGAACCGTGTAATGCTGGAGCAGATGCACCATCAGCGTGTTTTCCAGAGTTTCGGCATAAAGACGGTTACCGATCGCATCTTGCTCAATCGCCTGCTTGAGCGATCGTCCCAGTTGGTGCGTTAAGGGATCGGAGGTGGCAAAGCGCGGGGTTAGCTCAACCCGATCGGGATCAAGAAACTCGTACCCTGCCTGTGCTAAACGAACTGGCTCAACGCCCAGCAAAATTACGCCACCTGCTCGATTCCACCGGGTCGCACAGCTCACGCCTGCAGGGGTAATCACCATATCGCCTTCCTGCACATCTTCCTGCCGAAACTGCCCGTCGAGCCGTCGCTCTGCCCGAATCGAAGTGGGCATATCGGTAAAAATGGCGATGCCGTGCTGCTTAGTGCAAACTTCTGGCGTTTCACCGGGCGGCAGGTAATCGTAGGCAAAGTAAATGCCGCTCCAATTCCTCGCCAGATTTGTGAGCTGCGGTCGCCTGGCAAAGACGCGCTCGTAGCCCTGTTCTGGCTCCTGGGCAAAATCGATCGATAATTTTGCTGCCATCACCGATTCCCCTAATTCGCTGAAGGTTGAAGGACTGCGGTGATTTAATTTTGCATCAAGTTCCCGGTCGATCGCGCAACGTTTTGTCCATATAGGAGCGATCGCCCAAAATTTCCAGCATCGGACCATGAATGTTAAACTTCACCACACTCATCGAAGCCGCCAGCAGACCAATGCGATCGCGATAGCGTCCCAAATCAATGCCTAATAGACTGCATAGCAAAATCCGAATCGTGGCTTTGTGGGAAACCACCAGCACATTGCCCGTATGCTTTGCTTCGATCTCGGCAATCACGAGCGAGGCGCGACTGGCAATTTGCACCGAAGTTTCGCCGCCTGTGGGCGGATTCCAAGCGGGTTCGGTCAACCAGTTGATGTAATCATCGTGAAACTCGGATTGCACTTCCTGCTGAGTTTTGCCTTCCCATTTGCCATAGCGAATTTCCTTCAGTCCGTCTCGAAGCTGCATTTCCATGCCGATCGCATCACAAAGCGGTTTCGCAGTGGCGATTGTGCGCCGCATCGGGCTAACGTAGATTGCCTCCCAGTCCACGTCTTGATAAGCTTTGCCAAAGTCAGCTGCCATGAGATGTCCTTCCGCTGTCAAATCCGGGTCAATTTCGCCGCAGTAGCCCCCGGTTTGGCTGTAAGTCGTTTCCCCGTGGCGCAAAAAATGAAGCTTCAGGCTCATAGGTTGTTTAGAAAACGGTTAAAAACAGAATCTAGTCACACAATGCCGCAGAACTGCCAACTCAGCCTCTTCCGATCGAGTAATTCAGTTTAATTCAATGATCGATTTAACGATCGATTCAACGAGTAATGGTGTTGCTGAATCATGAGATGAACAAGCAAGCAAGATGCACTCATCCAGAGAATATTTCTACCAGTCTTGCAGATCACCTTTAGACTGAAAAAAGCCTTTCCCGTGGGGTGGAAGGAATTGGTATGTTTGTCTCTGTGTCTGCTCATGAAACCTCGATCGCAGCCGTTTTATCCTGCCCAAATTAATCTCCCGCTCTTGCGAGGGCTTCAGCAAATTGCGCCCTGGATAGTTCGATTGTGCTATCGGCTGGAACTGGTGATTAGCTCTGATCCGAGGGTGCAGCTTGAGACGCTGAAGGGGCGATCGTGTTTGCTGGTGTGTAATCATCCGACGTTTGATGATCCGAAGGCGGTTTTTTTGCTGTCGTCGCTGCTTCAGGAACCGTTTTATTACCTGACCGCGCATGAACCGTTTCGCGGCTGGCAGGGTTGGCTGTATCAGCGATTGGGAGCTTATTCGATTCGTCGCGGCTTAGCCGATCGCGACAGCATTGCTTACACGCTCAACCTGCTGCAACAGCCAAAGACCAAGCTGGTGATTTTCCCCGAAGGCGGCTGTTCGTTTCAGAATGATACCGTGATGCCGTTTCGATCGGGCGCGGTGCAAATGGCACTTCAGGCAATCAGCCGCAAAATGAAGCAGGGCGAGGCAGCTCCAGATTTGTGCATTGTGCCGATCAGCCTCAAGTATCGCTACACGGGCAAAATGGCTCCGGTGATTCACCAAACCCTGAGGCGATTAGAACAGGCGTTACGTATTTCGTCGGAGGGCGATGTGTATGAACGGCTGCGGCGGGTGGGGGCGGTGGTGATCGATCGCTGTGAACAGGAAGCCAATCTCATGCCTGTGCCGGGAGCCGACTGGAATCAGCGCATTGCCCGGCTCAAAGCCGAAGTGCTCGATCGCTGCGAACAACAACTGGAGATCACCTCAGCCACTACAGAACCAGATCGGGAGCGGGTTTATCGAATTCTGAACACGCTGGAAGCCCATCACAATACTTTGATGGCAGACGGAGCAGACGCGCTGGATGTAATGTTTCGCGCTGGGCGACGAGTGTTGAATTTTGATGCGATCTACGACGGTTATGTTGCTGCGAAGCCAACGCCAGAAAGATTTTTAGACACGCTGATCCGCCTAGAGCGCGAAGTTTTCGGCATCGACCAGCCTGCCCCTAAGGGACATCGACAGGCATTTCTGCGAATTGGTGAACCTGTGAATCTCAAAGATTATTATGCTGCCTACCGTGCCGATCGCACCAGTACGGTCAACCAGCTTACACGCCAGCTTCAGCAAACCGTGCAGCAAAATCTCGATATCCTGACTGAGGCTACTTCAAGAGGTATTTCATGGTAATCGAGACGATCGACTGATTTGCACCAAACTCAAATGCCGCTTTTTCAAATGAAGGGGCACCGAGCCAGATTGGAGGATTACTCGAAAAGCCGATGCCTTCTTGGGGAATACCGATCGCGTTGAAGTTCAGTTGACCGTCCATATTCTCGTCATGATGCACAGTCACGGCATATTTCCCGTAGGGCAAATCCGGCAGCTCAATTTCGAGCAGGGCTTCGTCCACTTCAAAACTGCCCGATCGCACGGCACGGCTGATGTCTTTAGGATATCCATCTGCACTGGCAAAAACGGCAAGATGAACCACACCTTTTTGGCTACGGAGCCCGTCAATTCTCAAAACCAGGGTTTGAGCAGCAAGCGTTATCGAGGAAGAACTAGAGCGGGGTAAGGGAGTCACAGGCAATCCTTGGGATAATAAACGACCTTAGGGAATAAAACTTTAATACAACGACTCGGGAAAGATACGGACATTCCGTAATTTCTCTTACCATTGCATAGCCATTAGCCGATCGCAATCCCTCAATTCATAGACCTCCGGCAGCCCACGGAGCATCAAAAGATAGAAAGGTAAGGGAAGTGTTTTACCCCCCGGAGGGAGCCTGAGAAATTGTTGGAGAAGCATCAGAAGTTTTACATCGCCCCCGCGATTTCCCAATCGGGTTCCCAATTTCGGGGAACTTTAGAATCCTTAGAAGCACTAAGTTCCCCTAGCATTGGAAGAGTCGGAGGGCGGTTCGGATTCACAATCCGCTGTTAGGTCACACAACACCAATTTGACACAACACCACAGAAATTAAAGTGAGTGGTGAAACGGGCTAGCGGTGCCCCAATTTCTGCATCCACCGTGTGTCTCATGGAATTTCTCCTGAACCTTAGGTTGAGTGACGCCTTTTCGCCATGTCTCTACCCTAAGCCAGTGCTTTTGTTGACTCAGCCTAAAAAAGTCAGCCGCTCAAGTCTGAAAAAGTCGTATCCAAGCTGGCTACACATTCACAGGTGTATTCTGATGCTCCCTTGGATGCTCTGGTACATGGAACTCGCCTTTGGCATCAATGCCTACCTCAAATAGGTCAGCTTCTCCGGTGATCAGTCTAGCTCCACGCTTGCGCGTAAAGTAGCTCCAGCCCCACTGGATCATGACCACCAGCTTGTTATCAAACTCAATGAGATAGTAAATGTGAGCGAACATCCAGAATAGCCATGCCAGAATGCCTGTGAATTTGACAAAGCCTAGATTGACCACCGCTTCGTTTTGCCCGATCACCGCCATGCTACCGAAGTCAGAATAGCTAAACGGCGGCAAAGTCAACTGATGAAGTCGCTGCCAAATCAGTTTCGCCACATACTGCCCCTGCTGCATGGCAACGGGAGCCACACCCGGTAGCACTTTTCCTTCCTGGTGAGCAAAGTGCGCCAGATCGCCAATCACAAAAATATTGGGATAGTTCGAAACGCTCAAATCGGGTTCGACCATCACTCGTCCCGCTCGATCGAGCGTTGCGCCCGTGCGTTTTTCCAGCACTTCGCCCATTCCCGATGCCTTGACTCCGGCTGCCCACAGCACCGTTTTTGCCGGGATTTGCTCGATGCGATCGCCCTCTTTTGCCGTCACAGTGTCGCCGTCGATCTGAGTAACCAGGGTTTTGGTCCGAACGGTCACGCCCAGCTTTTGCAGCGACGCCATCGCTTTCTCGGATAGTTCCTGTGGGTAGGGCGGCAGCACGCGATCGACTCCTTCCAGCAGAATAATTTGTGCCTCGCTGGTGTCAATCTTGCGAAAATCGTCCTTTAGCGTTTTATGGGCTAGTTCTGAGATTGCGCCTGCCAGTTCCACCCCGGTCGGACCGCCACCCACCACGACGAAATTGAGCCACGCCCGCCGTCTTTCAGGATCGGTTTCTTTTTCGGCTGCTTCAAACGCCATGAAAATCTTGCGGCGAATTTCCAGCGCGTCTTCGACGGTTTTCAGTCCGGGGGCGATCGACTTCCACTGGTCATTCCCAAAATAGAAGTGGCTCACGCCCGTGGCGATAATCAGCGTGTCGTAGGGCTGCTCCATGCCCGGCATGATGACGACCTGGCGTTCCGGGTCGATGTCAGTGACTTCTTCCAACAGCACATGGGTATTTCTGTGGCGACTCAAAATGCTGCGAAGCGGCGAGGAAATATCAGCAGGAGAGAGGCTTCCCGTTGCAACCTGATATAGCAAAGGCTGGAATAAGTGAAAATTACGCTTATCGATTAGCGTTACATCGACGGGGGCACGTCGAAAGGCTTTCGCGGCATACAGGCCACCAAATCCGCCACCGACAATCACCACTTGATGCCGCCCAGAAGGAGGGGCAGGTTGCTGTACAGAAGTTTGCATAACGCTCTGACTCTACTTGCTATCTCTACTTTCAGTTCAACCCAGTCAAATCAACCCAGTCAAATCAGCTCGGTCAAAAAATTCCTACTTTTCGTAGCTTAACGTACGTTCATGAAGTTACCGTAACAAGTGCTACGGCTTGGATAAATTATTGGATTTTTTCAATGGTTTCTATCGGGAGATAGAGAGGAGCTTGACCAATTACTGAAATTTTTCGATCGTTTCGATGAGGCGATCGATTTCAGATTCCAGCGTCAAATAATGCACGCAGGCGCGCACGCAGTCCGGGTCGAGAATCGTCCGCAGCAAAAAGCCCCGCTTTTCAAGGAACTGCACCAGTCGCCCGTGAACGTTGTCCTCCTGCCCCATCACCTGAAACGACACCAGCCCCGACTCCGGCGGACTTGTACGAAGGCATCGAATCCAGGGAATGTTGTTCAGCTTTTGCCAGAGAATGCGGCTGAGATGCAAAATACGCTGATAGCGAGCTTCGGTAGTGCCCCAAGTGCGATGGGTGGCGATCGCCTGTCTCAACCCGGCAAATAACGTATAGTCTGAGGTGGCAATTTCAAACCGTCGTCCGTCGGGCTGCCATCCGGTCGGATTGCCTTTGGCATCTTTTGTAATGCCGCGCCAGCCAATAAACGTCGGGCTAAAGGTTTCCAGAACAGGCGATCGAACGTATAGTCCCCCGATTCCGGCTGCACCACACCACCACTTGTGCCCGGTAAAAGCATAAAAATCCACGTCCAGGGCATCCAGATTTAGAGGCAGCATTCCCACCGACTGCGCCGCATCTACCAGCAAATAAATTGGCTCTCCCTTAGTCGGGTAGCTGTGGCATACTGATGCGATTTCCTTTAGCGGCAAGACCTGCCCGGTGTTCCACAGAATATGGCTAATCGCGACCATTCGAGTTGTCGGCTTGAGATGCGCTGCAAGGGTCGCCACCGGATCCCCTTCGTTCAGCGTTGACCGCAGGGGGCAGGTGGTAATTTCTACGCCAAACCGTCGCCTAATCTCCTGCGCTGCTGCAATCACCCCTGGATGCTCACAGTCCGACAGCAGCAGATGATCTCCCGCTTGCCAATCCACACCCCACAGCGCAATATTGCAGCCCACGGTCACATCTTCAGTCAGCGCAACGGTCGCGATCGAAACACCCAGCTCAACGGCGATCGTCTCTCGCATTTTTTGCCCTTCCTGCATCAGCCAGCGATTCGCTTCGTCAGAAAACGGTCCAATTTCCTGAAGGAACTGATGCCCATGCATAATCGCATCGATTGCGCTCTGGGTCATGGGTCCCTGTCCACCATAGTTAAAATAGGCTTTTTGCCGCAGTGCCGGGAATTGCTGACGGTGCTTTTCCAGTTCCAGGAGGATGGGGGTGAGGGTCATAGAAGAAGGGCGAAAGCATCGGACGCGGGGGATTGCTCGAATTCTAGCAACTTTGGCTGGGAGGGTGGGGTAAAGGGTGGATGAGGGGATGGGGGTAACGTTGCTTGTGTTGCTTATGCAGGATGCGTTAGCGCAGCGTAACGTATTATCTTTTGAGCTTTGCGGCTCAGGGAAAGCGGGTGAAGAAGCAGGAATTAGGAAGGAGTTAGTGGTCTGAAAAACTCGCGAACTTTAGCACAATTTTGCAAGATAAGTTAAAGTCATAGGAGAGCAATTGCGTAAATCTTCGTATGGATTTTAGGGTACGAAACGCTGCGATCGGAATTCCTAGTTGCCATCCTCGCTTCAGGATGGAGGACTTTGACGGCTAACCCTCACCAGCCGGAGTTTGTGGGGGCTGAGTCGTTGCCAGCCTCACTCAGTCTTGTGTCCAGCCAGCAGCCTATCATCAGCACAAAGCGCAACTCTGAAGAAACTGCTTCTCGCCCGATTTTGATTCCCGCCGTTGTACCTGATGTTTCGGCTTCGGGTATCATTTTGCCCGAATTGCTCGAATCAGAAACTCTTGCTGAACTGCAAACGATTTATTTAACCGACGATCTGCTGTTTACCTTCCAGCGATGTCGCCGTCGCTCGTTTCTGGATGTCTATGGCGATCGATCGCTGCAAGATCCGCCCAGCAATTATTTGCTAAAGCTAAAGCAAGATAGCCAGACCCACCAGCAGGAAATTTTGCTCGAACAGCCTGCCATTCAGCCGGATTATTTTGCCAACAACTGGGCAGCCGGAGCTACCGCAACCCTGGAACTGATGCAGCAGGGAGTCGATCGCATCGCACAGGGCGTTTTGCTGGTGGTGATCGAAAATGGCATTACGTTGGTCAGCAGTCCAAATTTGCTGGTGAAGCAGCCCGGACAGTCGATTTTTGGTGATTGGATTTATGCACCCGTTGATATTCGGTTAGGTAAGCGTCCTAAGCTTGATTATCAGGTTGTTGCTGCGTTTCATGCCTATTTGCTGGCAGCTGTCCAGGGAGCCTGGTCAGAAACAAGCTGGCTGATTTTACGCCGACGTGGAGCGTATGCGGTTAACCTGACGGAACTGCTGCCCCGTATGGAAGAAACGCTGCAAGGCTGCATCGAAACGCTGCTGCACCCCGAAGAACCTGAAATTTTTATCTCCAGCAATCGTTGCGATCTGTGTCACTGGTATAGCCACTGCTATGGCATCGCTCAGAGCCAGATTCACCTGTCGCTGTTGCCCGGAGTCACCCCCAGCCGCTACATCTATCTCAAAGAGCATCAGATTACAACGCTCGAAGCTCTGGCCGCCATCCAGCCTAAAAAGCTTGAATCTTTGCCCGGATTTGGCCCGCAGGTTGCCCATCGGCTGATTCGTCAGGCACAGGCAGCTTTAACGAATGAGGCCTTGCCAGACTGCCTACCCCAGGAACCCGTCCCCTACCCGCTGCTGTCTGAGGCAGAATTACCCACTGCCCCGATCGAACTTTACTTTGACATCGAAGCCGCCCCCGAACAGAATATTGTCTATTTGCATGGTGTGCTGGTGGTCGATCGCCTCAACCAAACCGAAACCTTCCACGCACTGCTTGCAGAAAACCAGACTGACGAATCCCTGGCGTGGCAAAAATTCCTCGATCTGGTCTGGCAATACCCCGATGCACCTATCTATCACTTCTGCCCCTACGAAGTGCAAACCGCCAAACGTCTTGCCCAAACCTACGGCACCCCCACCCACCTGATCGCGCCCCTGATCCATCGCTTTGTGGATCTGCATGAGCGGATCACCCGCGTTGCCATCCTCCCTGTGGAAAGCTATGCGCTGAAACCGATCGCCCGCTGGGTTGGCTTCGACTGGCGCGACCCAGAGGCAAATGGGGCACAGTCCGTCTGCTGGTATGACCAGTGGGTTGCTACAGGCGATCGAACCTATCTAGATTTAATCCTGCGCTACAACGAAGATGACTGCCGAGCAACTTATGTTGTGAAAGATTGGCTGGTGCAGTTCTGCCAGACCCAGAGGGATTAAAAAGTACTGTTTGAAGAATCGTATTAGGAGTCCTGCATTGCCCCCTAAATCCCCCATTTTTAATCTGCCGCGCTGAAAGCGCGAGGGGGACTTTAAAATAGGAGAAATTTCTAAGCATCTTTGTCAACGTCCTATGGGAACTGCGTTTGAAATCGGCTTAATTCTCAACCTGCAACCTGAACTGGCAAGCGAGGATATTGAGACATTAGAGTACATGACACGATCGCAAGATTATGATTTTCAAACGCTGCTTGACGATGCCCTTTTCACAGAAGGCAAGGAATGGAGAAGTATTATTGCAAACACAGAGATAGAGTATGAACAGAAATATCGCTCTCAACTTCGTCGGAGTGTTTTCAGTAACAACCAATTATGTTTTCGCATCGAGATAGGAGACGATTGGTGCTGGGGCGGTCCTTGGAATTGGTTCTCGGATTGGCTATTTTTAATCAGCACTGACGAAGGCTTAGTCGGTTACATGATAGATATCACTAAATTCAAAACTGAGCTAATTTACTTTGAGAAAAGCGGGATAACTTTGCAGGTTGTTGAGGACTTTAAAGTCCCCAGCAATTTAGTCAATTCGCTAAGCGAATCATTGGGTGGTGCAGGGAATATCGATTTCAAGTCATAGGATGCTAGTGAAGCATAAAATATCGGTTTCAGAGCTTCAAAACTAATTTCAGAACTATCCCTTTAAAACTCAAAGTCCCCCAGAATTGGGGGATTTAGGGGGCTGCAAAGCCTCAAACACCAGTCCAACCTTGCCCTATCTCACCGAAGCAATCTTCGATCGATAAGTGGCACTATCTAATCCATCTCCCATATTTGCCGTTGCCGGATCGATCGTTCGATCGAGGGCAACAATTCGATCGCGTACCGCCGGGTGGGTGCTGAGAAACGAAGGAATCGATCGCTGGTTTGCCAGCTTTTCCATAAAGTCAACCATTGCCCCTGGTGCATAGCGCGTTCGTCTCAGGTTTGCCAGTCCTTTTTGGTCGGCTTCAAGTTCGTCCTGGCGGCTGTTGGGGCGACGTACGGCAAACTCCACGCCCAACCGCACTGCGGCATTGCGATCGAGTCCCGCTGCCGAAACCAATCCTGAAGCCAGTGCGCCTTCCCGCAAATTTTCGACCGCATGACGACCTGCGATATGTCCGATTTCGTGGGCAATGACGCTGGCAAGCTGCGCCTCGTTGTCTGCCGCTTTCAGCAAACCCGTGGTGACGTAGACAAAGCCGCCCATTGTGGCAAAAGCGTTGATCTGATCGCCTTCCACAACTTGAAAGGTATAGGGAATGTTGGGACGATCGCTAAACGGTGCAAGCCGCTGTCCGATCTGATTCACGTATTGCGTGATTGTCGGATTGTTGTAGATCTTGATTTCTTCTGAAACGAGCTGCTGATTAATTTGTCGTCCCAGTGAAACTTCTTGCTGATCCGACAGAGTCGAAAGCTGAAGCACCTGCACACCGCGCAGCAGCAAATCGAGCAAGGGAACTGCCTGCGAAGTATGTGGGGTCGCGATGACCAGACTCACTGCGGTAAACAGCGATAGCAGCCCATATAGCCAGCGACGACGGAAATAGAGCGAGAGGCGATCGAAAAAATTAAGCATATCTGACTGTGGTTCTCAGAGTGCAGGTTCATTAAGGATGCGTAGACAGATTTTGCTGCAAGGGATTGGGGGCTGAGTGGGTTAGGATGCAGCGATCGTAGTTTGCATTCAAGATCCAATAGGCAAAACCAAACTGGGCAAAACCAAACGCCCTATTATTCGTTAGACGAAGCAGCAAAATGAAATGTTTCAGCCGATGTTCAGTTCTCTGATCGCTATTTTAAGCATTCCCTCTGTAGCGTCGAAATGGTCTATCGCAATGCCTAATTGAAACGATCTGCGAAAATGATTGGGTCAGTGACTTCAATGTGCCAACTTCGCCTACAATGATCTTGCTCTTTTCATCCGGTGCTGGGCACTGCTCAACCCAATGGCTATTTTGGATTCTAAAGGTCGGCTATTTGGCAAAATTAGCATTCTCGATCTGGGTGCAGGTCTGGTAATTCTGCTGGTGCTGGTCGGGCTGTTTCTGTTGCCGGGAAGCGGTGGCTCTGTGGCGCAAGTAGGTACGTCAACCAAGCCGATCGAAGTTGATGTGATCGTTCGGGGTTTGACGGTGCGCGATCCGCAGGCGTTGATCAAGTCGCTGGAAGACGAAAAGAAGACCAACATCATCATCCGCAATCAGCCCTTCGGTCAGGTGAATGTCCTGGGAGTGCAGCAGCTTCCGCGCACGGTAGCCGTTCCTCAACCCGATGGTTCCGTGAAGTCGTTTCCCGATCCGCGTCCAGAATTGAACTACACCGTAGACATGATGGTCACGCTGGGCGGCAATGCTCAAATTGTTGAAAATGGTCCTGTTCTGGGCAACACCAAAATCAAGGTTGGAACGCCCCTCGAGTTGGAAGGGCTCACCTACCGCTTCAATGCGCCTGTGATCGGAGTCAGAATCAAAGATCAGGCGTAGGCAGATCTGAAAGACGCAAGACTACTTGCCTGGAGCAAAGATTCCGATCGCCCTGGAAAACCTTGCTCAGCAGGCAATGAATGCGATCGTCGATTGTTCTCACTAAAGTGCTGAGTTCTTTGAATCAAGAACAGAGTGATCAGTAACAGATTGATCAACAAAAGATCGATCGCGTGATTTCTGCGTCTTTCAGATTTGCTTAGTGAACGCTTAGTGAACCTCGCTAATCTAGCGAACAGCCCCCTGCAATTGCTCGATCGCTGGCTCAATGCCTGAAGCGTTAATATACCTTTAAGTGATTGAGGGCGAGCAGCAATGTGGTCAGGTCAATTTCGTAGGGGTCTTTGATAGGAAAAGTAAGGGTATTTCGAGGACGTTTATCGAAGTCTAAATAGCGCAAAACTTTAGGGGTCATTTTTCCGCGAACTCCGCACCATCTGCCATTGAAGAGTGTGGCGAGCCGACGAAATCCGGGGCGACTGAGGGTGAAGCAAGGGGAGAACAGTTCAATCAGTCGAAGCCCGCTCCCTGCAACTTCTGGATTTTCTAGCCCCCGGCGATTGAAAACGAAGTTGGCGGTTCCAGCTCCATGAGCAACAACTGCAACTTTGGCATTCCGGCAAATCGACCATTCTTCACTTGGGGTTAAATCTTCAAAATAGTAAGTGACGAAGCCTCGCTTTTCTAAAAACTCAGTGATTTCATCATTGTTGCTTAATTGACGGCTGCCTTTACGGGGAATAAAAACTCGTTCAGGTGTATTAGGATTGTAGTCTTTAATTTCAAGATCGTAAGCTTCAGGCTGAAATCCATAAAGCTCTCGATTTGGAGTGACTTCAACCACTTCTCCAAAAACATTACCATCAGTGCAAATCGTGGGAATCCCCAATCCGTCATAAACTTGGCGGGCTAATTCTGTAGCACTTGCATTCAACACAACATAAATCTTAGCTTCTTGACCAAGATGCTCTGACAAAGCCTTTTTTGCAAGCAAGACAGGAGTCGCTACGTTATCAATAATATGGCTTATATTTTTTTCTGTATCATATCGACCGTCATAAACAAAACGACCTGAAAAATCCAGGGTTTCAGAACCCTTCAGGGCCTGATTGAGTTTATTATGGACTTTCCATTTCCAGCTTCCTGTTTGTCTGGCTCCTGTATCTTTGCTGTTAACTTGAATCTGTACATTTTTTTCTGGGACAGACTCTTCGGGTAGGAGGATTGTTTCTGTGAAAGCTGTATACACATCGGCGGCGCAGGTTGGATAAGCAAACATAAGTGCTGAATCAACCACGTATCCTGGAATGCGATGTTGTAATGAAATTTGCATCTGCGATATCTCCAGCAATCAGCTAATTCTATGTATGCATTGGCAATGAAATCCTGCCCAGCCAAAACATTTGGCAAGCCAATAGTGTCACTATGCAATCTCGATCGCTCAAGTGCTTTGTTCCTACGCTCTAATTTTTCTAAAGGGCGATAGGACGTTACTTGTAACCCTCTGCTAGGACGGCTCAGTGTAGGCTGTGCGTAGCAGTAAATATGGCATGAAGTTATGTGCTAACACTTAAGTTTGCTTTCGCTTCATTAAATCTTTGTTATTCCCCTCAGGATGAGAGAATGACCCTTACGGAGGCTATACTGAACGGACAGCTTCGCTTTGAGCAGTAAGAGCTGCTTGTAAATGTTAGTTAGATTCAGTCCGATAGCTGTGATTTTCCAGGCTCGTTAATGCTTCGTCAGTATGTGAAGCATTCATCAAGTTATTACTTTATTCAAAGTACCCTTGAGTTCTTTACCTTTGAGGCATAAGAAGCTTATGAACCTCTCGATCGCCCTAGGTGACATTACGCAGCAAGCTGTGGATGCGATCGTTAATGCTGCCAATTCTTCTTTGCTGGGGGGCGGCGGAGTCGATGGGGCAATTCATCGGGCAGCAGGCAGAGCACTTCTAGAGGAATGTCGGCAGCTTGGCGGCTGCGAGACCGGACAGGCAAAAATCACGCACGGCTATCGGCTTCCAGCAAAATGGGTAATTCACACGGTTGGTCCTGTCTGGCGCGGCGGCAGTTATGGAGAAGATCAACTTCTGGCGCAGTGCTACCAAAATAGTTTGCGATTGGCGCTCGGCTATAACATTCGATCGATCGCCTTTCCTGCCATCAGCACCGGAGTTTATGGCTTTCCCCTCGATCGTGCCACTCAAATTGCCCTCAGCGAAACGCTAAATTTTTTGAGTCAGGAACCCCGGATCGATCGCGTGATTTTTGTGTGCTTCAGCGAGTCTGCCTATCAGTGTTATCGATCGACGCTGGCAACGCTAACGGGTGAGGTTGCTGAGGTTGAGTCTGATTCCGCTGGATAGCCGGTGGAAATGGTTGGCTGAGACGTTTGTAGATCTAAGCTTGAGCTTTGCAGGAGGCGAGTTGAGCCGTCTTGCAAGACGAACAGATTGGTTATTTGGAGTGGGAGAGTTTGCAGAATCCTGACTTATACTGCATTCAAATCGAAAATGGGAAAACCCAAATCGACCGAATGGTTCAGGCATCTACCCCAACCTAGTAACTTATCCCTTCACCGGTTATCTTCACCGGTAACTTATCCCCTCAATCAACGGAGAGGGTGGGATTCGAACCCACGGTACCTTTCGGTACACTCGATTTCAAGTCGAGCGCATTCGACCACTCTGCCACCTCTCCAGACGGCAAGATTATCTTAACAGGTTGACCTCAAAAGATGCTAGTGCGTTGGTAGGGAAGCGGGCTCTGCCTGGTATAGCACCTGTTCAGAGACGATCGCGTCTTCTTCATCGAGCCACACTAAAGAAGCTTGCGTTATCGTTCCGGCTTTCATTTGCACCAGGGAGAAATTGCGCTGGCGTCCGGCTTCGGTTTGGATAATGCGAGGCACACTGGCAGCATTGAGATAGACCGTTCCGGTGGGGAAAACATCGATCATTTTTCGCAGACGGTCTTTGGTGTGGCGCAGCCCGTGGTGCATGTGTCCGAAGGTAACGAGGGGAACGGACTTGCCCAGGAGCAGCGTTTCTTCGATCGCCGCTGTCAAATCCGGGTCGCCGTGGTCGCCGCCAAGGGGTTTCCAGTCCTTGCCGCACGGGTCTTCGGGCTGAGCGCCCAGTCCTTTGGGTCCGCAGTGCCCGATAAAGAGTACCGTGTCGAAGGCAGCATCTTTCACCGCCTGCACAATTTTCGCCGTCGATTCTTCAAAACTCTGCACCCCATACCGCTCTTTGTAAAACTGCCCGTGGGCTGACCAATCCGAGCCGCCCCAGCTAAACGGACGGCCACCCACTACGCTGAGATTAAATTCGGGAAAGTCGAGTTTGCCATAGCCGACATGGGTTGCTCCCAAGAGATCAAGCTGTTGCTGTACCCGATCTTCGGTGTGGGTTCGCAGCTTCTTGCCCCAGTGAGTTGCGGTGTACCAGGCATCGTGGTTGCCCATCACTGCCGCCTTGGGAATCGACATCTCCGCGATCGATCGCACCACTTCCACCGATTCATTGCCAAAGTCACCCACCAGCAGCACCAGATCCACGCCCAGATGCTTCAGGGCAAGCTCGTCGGCGGGTTCCCACAGATCATGGACATCGCCAACAACCGCGATCGTCAGGGCATGGGAAGTCGAGGGAGTTGAGGTAGAAAAATTGGCGGCGGGAAGCGGAGTGTGACCGTTAACCATGCTGTGATGAAAAGATACCTTTCCTTAAGGATAGGCAGGGAAGGCACTTTTTTGTATGGAACCAGGGAAGGAAGCTCTGATCGACTTCGGAACTTGGAATTTAGGAGGTCGCAATTAAGAATGGCAGCGAGGAGAGTGATTGAGCAGGGTGAAGGGTTTATCGGTCGTCTTGAGGGTGAGCAGGGAGATAAACCGCTGGTCTACTCCAGGTTTTGCAATTACGAATTCCGAACTCCGAATTCTGAATTTCTGAGGGTGCGAACATAACGCTCAAACCAGAGACCGATCGCAATAATGCCAATGCCGCAGAGCAGAAACGCCAGGGACTTCACCAGCAGTCCGGTGTCGTATTCCAGGGTACGGCTGAGAATTTGCAGCGTCAGCAGAATTAAGCCACTCCAAAACAGACTGCGCTGACCTTCGGCGAGTCCTTCTCGTAGAAATCGCGTTGCCATTACAAAAAATACGGCATTTATTAAAAGCGTTGCCAGCTCCAGGATCGGATTTATGCTCCAGTGCCAGAAGCCTAGCAGTGCCAGCAGCACCAGCACCAGCAGCACCAGCGCATCAGTTTGGCTCAGTCTCCAGCGATCGGTTCTTTGGGGACGCGCCAGATTAATCCACTGAAGAATCGCGATGACCGTAAACAGCAGCAGATTGGGATTCAGCAAAAACGATCGCCCGTTTGTAATCAATCGTCCCAGCTGCTGCGAAAGCGGCAAATCGGTTCCTGGAAAATCCCAGGCATTGTGAAACGACAGGATGTAAAGCAGTCCCACTAAAAAAATAATGGCTAAGCTGCGGGCAAGCGGCGCAAAAGTCGCGGTTTTCTCGGTTTGATGCTCCTCATTCTGGTGTACAGCCTGTCCTTCGTCCTCGAAGCTCCAGAGCAGCGCGGGCGGAATTGTAAAGGCGATCGCAGCTAGAAACCCCGACGCAAAATTTAGCCCCAGACCAAACGACTGCAAGACGACTTCAAACGAAGAAATCACGGCGATCGACCCTAGCACGAAAATCGTTCTAGAGCGACACCAGTAGGCAAGAGGCAGAAACAGCAGCGTGGCGGCGATCGGCATGTTGCGAATCAGCAGCATAATTCCGGGCAGCGTGCCCAAACCCACTAGGTAAGAAACGCCGCTCCAATAGCCAATGCCCATCAGCAAAATCGCCAGCACTCCCAGCAGGGTCAGCCGCAGCGCGTATGCCATTGCCAGCACCGCCAGCCCCCAGACCAGACAGAGTTCGGCAAACGTGCCTGTGCTGTGAAACATCTGCCCCACCAGTGCCAGATTTGCCCCCAGGATGAGTGCTCCCAGCAGCAATAAGCCCAGTCCGAACCGATGCTGCCAGTTCTTTTGTAAACTTGCTTGCGGGACGAGATGCCAGAGATAAAAGCCGATCGTACTCACACCCAAAAATAGTGCCATCAGCAAGAGCAGTTTTACGCCCCGCCCGATCGCCTGCCAGTTTGCTGCGACAAAGGTAATCACGCTCAGCCCCAGCAGCGCACAGCCTAAACACAGCACCACGACGACAAATCGATCGCGAGCAATGCGGTCTAGCCCTTCAAACTGATAGCGGTCTGCAAGCTGCTGAAACTGGTCTGCGTTAATCAAGCCTTCCGATCGCCATTGCTCTGCTTCCTGACGCAACTGCTGCCGAAACTTCTCTGAGGCCATTGCCGCATCCTGTTCTGGATTATCGGATGATTTCCGTGCCTCTACTCTGCCAGAGATTTGCAAACTCAGCGTGACCTAAAGGACAGCTATTGAAGTGGTGTGTCTGTGGGTTCTAATCGCTGTGACAGATCACCTTGAACGCAGTATCAACAGTTTTTAACGGCTCCTTAGCTACACAGCTTTAGCTACACAGCTTTAGCTGCACTACTGCTGCACCACTAAGGATTTACCGGAGGTTGACTGCGCCGCCACTCGGCGATCGCTTCCTGGGCTTTGGGATAGGTCGGCGTATTGGGTGGAACGAGCTCAGCCGTCTGAATTGCCAGATCGAGATTGCCTTCTGTTGCGCGATCCTGAGCAAGCTGGAAAATGAGCTGACTCCACTGGGCGATTGACTGCTGAGCACGGGCGTAAACTTCAGGGCGATCGTTAGGAACCAGCAGCCCCGTGCGAATGGCTCCCCCATAGTTTTCGGCTGCGGCTGGCGTTGAGCCATCATTGCCGCGATCAGCTCTGCCCTGCGCCATGTCGAGAATAATCTGACTCCAGCGATCGATGTGCTGCTGTGCTTCGTCGAAGAGCGGCTGACCGGGACGAATCAGGCGGGCAATCTCGATCGCATCAACAAAGTCAGAAGCTTGATTTTCAGTCGAAGATTCCCGCGATCGGCTCGTCATACTTTTTGCCTGACTCAGCAAGCCGCGGTTGGTTTGCTCCAGCAGTTTGAGCGTATTGGGGGTTTGCTGCTCTGGGGTGAGCTGGCTAAGCTGCTGTGAGGCTTCCTGATACTGACGCGCCTGGATTGCGGTTTCGGCGGCTGCCGTTAGCGTTGCCGGATCAAGGGGAACTGCCAGCGTTGGAGGCGAGTTTGTGGGCGCAGAAGCCGTCGGAGCAGGCGGATTAGCAGGTTTATCCTGTCCAAAAATGACCGCCGCGTTTCGCAGCAGCACGCCGACCAGCAGCAGACTTACCAGAATGCCGCCCCAGAGCAGCAATCGCTGCCAGAACGGATCTTGAGGCAACAAAGCGGCTCCTCCCGAAGCAGGAATCGGAGTCGTTTGAACTGGAGCAGGCTGATGTTCTGGAGGAATCGACGGCAAAGCCACCGCAGGCTCATCGATCGCCGAAGCTGCATAGGATCGCTCTAGCAACGATCGAATTCCTACCCCCGTTTCACCTTCTCCCCCGCCCACACCGACCGGAGCCACTGCACCCAGACGCACCGCCGCTGCTTCGGGCACAATGAGCTGATATTTCTGAGCCAGCGGCAAAAAGGCTAAAGGATCTTGTCGCGGTCGCCAGTGCTGTTCGCTCAGTTCCGGCAGGCGATCGGTCAAATACTGCACTAACTGATCGAGCGTAAAACAGCTTCGATAGCGAATCGCCTCTATCAACGTCGCGGTGAAAAGTCCCTGCCGCAGGGCGATCGTCTCGTGGGAAAACTGCTGCGGCTGACTGGAAAGAATCGTGGCGATCCCATAATGCTGAGCAAGCTGTAGCGTTTGATTGCCAACTCCGTCTCCGGTGAGGTGATTGTGAGTGCGGTTCACATCCAGCAGCAGCACAACTTGCTGAGTCGGGGCAGTTTTGAGCCGTTGAAAAACTGTGTCGATCGCAATTCCGGTTTCTGCGGGACGAGTGGGGTCACTGTCGATCGGCATCAGGTAATCAACCCCGTTCTGCTGAATTCCATAGCCGCTGAAAAAGCACCACAGCACGTCCTTGGCGGCGAGGCGCGTCTGGCAAATCTGCTCGATCGCCTGCGGAATGTTCTTTTGAGTGGGATAGAGCGATCCTTCAGCACAATCCGTCAGGGTCAGGCAGCAGTCGGTAGAGAACCCCGCTTCCTGAACCCAGAAATCGCGCAAGCTTTGTGCATCTCGCTGAGCATACAAAAGAGGTTGCAGCTTTTGAGTTTGATATTGATTAATTCCGATCGCGATCGCCCAGTGTGCCATTCCGTTTCACCCGTTCTCCAGCCGTAAAATGCGTTAACCCTGTGCCGGTCTAAGTGGATTCCTTGCCCTGTCTAAGCTAAGAATGCCCAGACGATAACACAATCTATTCAGTCCCGGCACACAGGGGATCGCGAAAAATAGAGGTTTCTACCCAAGGGCAGCAGGCAAAACAGCATTGAATTCTGCCGCCAAATCAACTAAAACAGTGTGGTTAAACGCACCGGATGTTTTCGAGAGGTCAGAATGCCCCAGCATCACCATTTGAGCAGAAGTCTAGCGAGCAGAGATCCAGCGAGCAGAGATCCAGCGAGCAGAAGTCTAGTAAGCAGGAAACATCGCCGTCATCCGATCCTCACAGGCTTGCTGCATTGGGGGTCTACCCTCTCGATCGCTGCCACTCTCTCCCTGCTGCCTTTGGGATTCCATGCTGAATTGGCTCAGGCTTATCCGCGTCAAACTTCGGTGTCGGTCGCTCAGCAGGAAGGGGACAGCTACACAGCTCTGGTGCGTCGGGCAGAGACAGCGGCGCGAACCACGGCTCAGCAGATTTTTGACGGCGATATTTTGGTAAGCGAAGTCGCAATTACGGTGGTGGGAGAAAGCGGAACTTCGATCGTCCCCATTCTGACAATGCGTGTGAGTCGCGACAACTGGCGTACCCGTCCTGATCCGCAGCAGTGGTCAACTTATTTTCGCAGTGCCCGATCGCTTCTCGAACTGGGAACTCCCGCTGCCAGTCCTCCTTCTGCGCCTGCGGCTCCAGTGCCCTCTGCTCCCGTCAATTCTCCAGCAGCGCAACCGGGAACCGTCCCACCCGCGAATGTGATTCCGCCTGCGGATGCTTCACCGACAAACCAGCCTACACCCCAACCTGCGAATCAGCCGAGCGATCAACCCGCGAATCAGCCGAGCGATCAACCCGCGAATCAACCCGCGAATCAGCCGACCAATCAACCCGCAAATCAACCCACGGGTCAACCTGCAAACCAGCCCCCCACGTTTAATCAGCCGTTCAATCAGCCTGCAAACCCATCTGGGAATCAGCCGTCCAATCAGCCTGCAAACCCAGGAGTTGCCCCAACCCCGACACCGGGAACACCCACTCCTCCTCCAGCTCCCTCGCAAACGACTGCCCCAAATTCTGCCCCGATCGATTCCCCTGCAACTCCGGCAGGACAAGGGGGTTAAAGGCTTTGGCTACTCTAACTCTGGCATTGACGGGACTGGCGCGAATCGAACGCGCGACCTATCGCTTAGGAGGCGATGAGCAATCCTTACATATCAGAGGTTTTAGCTTGTTTGAGAAAATTTACACCCAAATTACACCCAACCTTAAAGCTTTATCCCTCCTTCACACAACCGATCGCCTCTAACCCTCATCCGGTTCGTAGACTATAAAATCTCCTAGTTGCCATCCATAGGCTTGGCAGACTTTCTCAATCACTTCTCCCGTAGGTTCCTGAGCATAAATCAGCAAGCAGAGAGCTATGTTTATTTGTGGTGTATGAGTAAAGGGGAAGAAGGGGTGTGTCCTGCTGGATAAGCAAAGACCAGACGAGGATACACCAGTGAATAACGATAATGTTATTGCATTTCAGGCAGCGGAAACAGCTGCACCTTTCAGTGATGCTTTGAGTGAATTAGTTCGTCAAGGTGCTCGCCAGATCATTGCTCAAGCAGTCGAGGCAGAGCTGCAAGAGTTTCTTGCCCAATACCAGTGCCTCAAAGATGACCAAGGACGGCAAGCAGTGGTTCGCAATGGCTACTTGCCGGAGCGAACGATTGTGACAGGGATTGGGGAGGTAGAAATTCAGGTGCCTAAAGTACGAGATCGCAGTGGCAATGGCATCAAGTTCACCTCATCGTTGTTGCCGCCATATCTAAAGCGTTCCCAGAGTGTGGAGGAGGTGTTGCCCTGGCTTTGTCTTAAGGGGGTATCCACTGGCGATTTCTCAGAAGCACTGGCTAGGGGCACAGGCAAAAGGATTGTCAGCCAGTACGATTAGCCGTCTGAAGGCGCAATGGATTGAGGAACATCAACAGTGGCAGAAGCGATCCCTTGCAGGTAAACGCTACGCAGGACTTAGGCAGCAACAGGATAAGGTAGAACAAGCCATCCAGGGTTGAGGCTATGAGCTTCACTAAATTAGATTACTGCCAATATCTGCTCAGCAGTCCGGTCAACTACACCTTGACCAACTTAGCTGAACATGTCGAAGGAGTCAGCCATGATCAGGTGAATTGATATTTGCGCCAGGAGAAACTGACACCCCGACTGTTAGGGGAGAACGTCAAGGGGCAAGTTGAATTGAGCGACGAGGGATACATCATCTTTGATGACACCGTGCTGGACAAACGGTATGCCAGCAGCATTAAGATGAGCCGACGACAGTACAATGGGTGTGAACATCGAGTGATTCGCGGCATTGGTTTAGTAGTTGCCTGTACGTTAATGCCCATACTCGACAGTTTTGGGTGGTGGACTATCGCCTGTACGACCCGGATGGGGACGGTAAAAGTAAACTCGACCCTGTGATGGAGATGCTCGACCACTGAGTAGAGACCAAGCAGTTGCCGTTTAAGACCGTGCTGATGGACAGTTGGTACGCCGCTCAAAAGTTAATGGCGCACATCGACAGCTTAGGCAAGATTTACTATTGTCCGCTTAAGGTGAACCGACTCGTAGACGATAGCAGCGGGATTCAAAAGTACAAACGCATTGACCAGATGGAGTGGTGCGAGATTGAACAACGCCAAGGCAAGCTGGCCAAACTGCGTGGTTTTCCCAAGGATAAAAAGGTGAAATTGAATCGACTTCTGCCACAGTGCGCTTAAGGACGGATAAAACACGAGGCTGTGTTTCGCAAGATAGCATTCTGTCGTTGGTTTTCAAACTGGTACAGAGTGCTCAGAAGCGCTGGTTACAAATTCGAAGCTTCAAACGTTTAGCGGAGGTGATTGAAGGAGTGAAATTCAAGGATGGAATTCGAGTAGATCAGCAATCCAACTCAAATGTCAGCAAAAACGCCGCTTAATTCTTCTTCATACACCAGATTTGGTAGCCAGTCGAGTATTTGAAGATGAGGTCGATTTAGCCGATGCGATTATGGAGGGTATTGAGAACAGGGGGAGGAACAGCGGCTACCCGGTAGAACGTTTTAAGTTTAATTAGGTTGTCCTACTTAATAACTCACAAACGGTTTACAGTCTGAACTTCAACCTTGACGGGAAAACGCTGCTATCCACCGGAGCAGAGCGGTCAATTTTGCTTTGGAACCTGGAGCAGTTTCACAATTGGCATTTAGACGATTTGATGCGGACAGGTTGCCAATGGATTCGAGACGCTTTACAGCCAATACGGGTTTCTTCAACGGGATTAACCAATCGATTTGTCGCGGTTTCTCATTGCTTCCAAGAACCGAATAAGTTAGTTCTTTTGGCCATAGGTGCAGCAGTTAAACTTAGAATATGTCTTGGTGAGGCAATCAACTTGGGTGCAGCAGCGATGAATGTTGTGTTGTTCCATATTCTGGTTGGGTTGCTATAGTGGCGATCGAGTTTTCTTCTACATCTTGTTTTTTTAAGCTGGGCGGCACACTGGAGGCGGATGCTCCAAGCTATGTGCAGCGACAGGCAGATGAAGATTTTTATCAGGGACTCAAGGCAGGAGAGTTCTGTTATGTGCTGAATGCCAGGCAGATGGGCAAATCTAGCTTGCAGGCGCGAACGCGGGAACGGCTGGAGGCGGACGGAATTCGCTGTGCGATGCTGGATATTACGGCGATTGGAACAACGGAAAGCACGGCAGTCGAATGGTATGCCGGAATTATCGATCTGCTGGTGAACAGTTTTGAGCTGTATAACGAGTTTGATTTAGAGTCATGGTGGGAAAGTTTGCCGCTGTTGTCTCCGGTGCAGCGACTTAGCAAATTCCTGGAATCGGTGCTGTTGCGAACCGTGCCGGAACCGATCGTCATTTTTGTGGATGAGATCGACAGTGTGCGAAGTTTGCCGTTTGACACCGATGACTTTTTTGCCGTTATTCGCAGCGTTTATAACCGTCGATCGGCTCAGCCAATTTATCGGCGGTTAACGTTTGCGCTAATTGGGGCAGCAACGCCGGTCGATTTAATTCGGGATATGCAGCGAACGCCGTTTAATGTGGGACGGGCGATTGAATTGACAGGGTTTAGCCTGAATGAGGCAGAGCCTTTGCGGGCAGGACTGGGCGAGGCGCAGGAGACAATCGCTGAGATTCTAGATTGGACAGGCGGACAGCCATTTTTGACACAAAAGCTTTGTGCGCTTATTCGGAGTGGTTTCCAGGGAGCAGAAAAGCCGGTGGGCAAACGTACTGACTGGGTGGCACAGGTTGTGCAGGCAGAGATTGTTGAGAACTGGGAAGGAAAAGACGACCCGGTACATTTGCGAACGATTCGAGGACGGGTGCTGGAGGTGGAAGAAGCGCAGGCAGGGCGACTGCTGGGGCTATATCAGCAGGTATTGTCGCAGCAGAACGGACTGGAGGCAGATGATTCAACCGAGCAGATGCAGTTGCGGCTGTCGGGACTAGTCGTCAAGCGCAATGGACGATTGCAGGTGTATAACCGCATCTATCAGCAGGTGTTCGATTCCGCCTGGGTAACTACCGAGTTAGCCAAGCTGCGTCCGGCTTACTATCAAGTGGCAATCGCGGAGTGGCTGGCTTCAGATCAGCAAGATGAATCGCTGTTGCTGCGCGGAAAAACGTTGCAGGATGCGCGGGACTGGGCACAAGGAAAAAGTTTATCGGAGGACGATCGCCGCTTTTTAGATGCGAGTTTGGCGCTGGAAGGGCGGGAAGTGCAGCGCAAGCTAGAGGCGGAGGCAGAGGCAAATCGGATTTTGATGGCAGCGCGGCAAAAGGCGGAGACGGAGTTGGAGGCAGCGAATCAGCAGTTAAAGGTTGTGAATCAGAAGGTGAGGTTGGGCGGTGCAGTATTGGCGGCTTCGCTGGTATTAGCGGGATTTGCGGGAATTGGCGCAGTGACGGCAATACAGCAAAAAATCGATGCCGAGAAAAAGGCAGCCGCAGCCGATCAAAGAACCCAAATCGAAGAACAGAGTCGGGCAGCGTTGCGACAGTTTGATTCCAACCAAACCGAATCGCTGATTACTGCGCTAGAAGCAGGGCAAGTGCTAAGTACCTTGATTCAGCGGCGATCGCAGGACAAAGATGCCGTTTTGATCGATCAAAAACTTGCCCTGGTGCAATATCCAACCTATGCGCCGCTGATGGCACTTCAGCAGATTTTAAGCAAGATTCAGGAGCGGCAAATTCCCGTTCTGAGCGGCAGCATTCACAGTTTAAGCTGGACACAGGACGGGGAAATGCTGGCGATCGCGGGTGAGGATAGCCAAATTCAGCTCTTGAACTCCAATGGCAGTTTAATCAGAGCTATTCATGCCGAGCAGGGAACGGTGAACGCTGCCCGCTGGACAAGCGATTCGGAGATTTTAGCAACAGGCGGAAGCAATGGAACCGTAAAGCTATGGCAGTCAGACGGCACGCTGATGCAAACTATCCAAGCCCAGCAGGGAGCAGTGAACAGCGTCGATTGGACACCGGACGGAAAACTCTTAGCAACCAGTGGAGATAACGATACGGTCAAGCTGTGGAACCGCAAGGGTGACTTAATTAAGGTGCTGCAAGCCAATCAGAAGAACGTCAACGATCTGGATTGGGCATCGGACGGAGCGATCTTAGCAACAAGCGGCGATAACGGCACAGTGAAGCTGTGGAACCGGGAGGGTACGCTGATTAAAACCATCCAAGTCAACCCATCCGATCGCGTTAGCAGTCTGGTTTGGACCCCCGATGGTCAAATCATGGTGACGGGCGGACACAATCAGCTCAAGCTTTGGAGTCGAAACGGCAGCCTGATCAAAGAAATCCGAACGAATCAGGACTGGGTTCACAGTCTGAGCTGGACAAGGAATGGTCAAATCCTCGCGACAGGTGGAGAAGATGGCAGTACGAAATTATGGCAGTCGGACGGAACGTTAATTAGCGATATCAAAGCTAGTCAGGGCACGGTTCGCAGCATCGACTGGTCACCAGATGGCACAATTCTGGCGATCGGTGGTCAGAACGGTGATGTTAAATTATGGAGCCACCAGAATTCATTCAATGCAGAAATTAACCTAGAAATTCCGGCAAATCAGGGCGATTACTCCAGCCTAGCCTGGACTCCAGACGGTCAGACGCTTGCATCTGGTGGCAATAATGGCAGCGTCAAACTGTGGCAGCGTGACGGCACACCAATCGCGACAATCCAGACCAGTCAAGGCAGGGTTTGGAGCTTGAGCTGGACACCGGATAGCCAAATCCTCGCGACGGGTGGCGATAACGGCAACGCTAGACTGTGGAAACCAGACGGAACCCCGATCGCGGAAATTCCGGCAGATCAGGGATGGGCGTTTAGCCTGGACTGGTCAGCCGACGGACAAACCCTGGCAACCACAGGCGGCACGAGTTCAAGCTTAAAACTGTGGAGCCAAAACGGAACGCCAATTTCTGAAATCAAAACCGATCAGCAGGTAGTTAGAAACGTTCGGTGGATCGGAAGGGAACCCCTCCTATCAATAGGTGCAGAAGACGGCAGCGTCAAACTTTGGAAACCAGACGGAACGCTGATTCAAACTATTCCAGCTTTTGATGTCAAAGTCTGGAGTATGGATTGGTCGCCGAACGGTGCAATTCTGGCGGTGGGGGCAGACAATGGGCGGGTCAAATTATGGAGGCGAGATGGAACGCTAATCACAGAGCTTCAGGCGCATCAGGGTACTGTCTGGACAGTGGATTGGACAAACGATGGACAAATCTTAGCGACCAGCGGCAATGACGGCATGATTCGATTATGGAATCATCAGGGTGTTCTGATCACGGAAATCCAGACGAATCAAGGCAGTATCTATAGCGTCAACTGGTCGAGCGATGGAAAAATTCTTGCGGCGGGCGGACATAATGAAACGATCAGGCTATGGGCGATCGACGGTCTGGATACTTTGCTGGTCAAAGGCTGTCGTTGGCTAGAAGGCTATCTCGCTACTTCACCCCAAACCCAAAACAGGCTCACGGCTTGCCAAACGCTGAAGCCAAGTCGCTGAATCAGTGCGTTCCTGAACAAAATAAGCCGCTCTAGAAGAGTAGTGCTCTCAGTATTCTCATTTATCCCAAAGGCTGTATGCAAAACGGTGTTGCCTCAGACACTCTGAATTGGATTCCTGGTCTGTATCTCAGCGTTCTCTGCTTTATTTCGCTGTATAGCTTTCATCGGCTTTTGATGGTCTGGCGGTTCTATCAACACAAACCAACAATGCCTAAACCGATCGGATTTTATACTAGCGAGCAACTGCCCAAAATAACGATACAGTTACCGATTTTTAATGAAATGTATGTAGTTGAGCGGCTGCTAGAAGCCGTTTCTAAACTGAACTATCCTCAAGATAAATTAGAGATTCAGGTTTTAGATGATTCTACAGACGAAACGCAAAGGATTTGCCAAGAAAAAGTAGCTGTCCTGCGGAATCAAAATTTTAATATTCACTATATTTATCGCTACAAGCGTGAAGGCTTTAAGGCAGGCGCATTAGCTAATGGTCTCAAGTCGGCATCTGGAGAATTGGTGATGATTTTTGATGCTGACTTCGTTCCCCCGCCAGCCACGCTTCTGAAAATGGTGAACTATTTTTCAGATCCCCATGTTGCAATGGTGCAGGCTCGCTGGGGGCATGTTAACCGTCAGTATTCAGGTTTGACAAAAATTCAAGCCCTGATGCTGGATGGACACTTTATCGTGGAACAGATTGCCCGCCACCGTTCAGGCTGTTTTTTTAACTTCAACGGCACGGCTGGAATTTGGAGAATCAGCGCGATCGCTGACGCTGGCGGTTGGCGACATACCACGGTGACTGAAGATTTAGATTTATCCTATCGGGCACAGCTCAAAGGCTGGCTGTTTGTTTACCTGCCAGAAGTCGTTGTCCCCGCAGAGTTGCCGATAGAAATGAATGCGTTTAAGTCTCAGCAATACCGCTGGGCAAAGGGTTCAAGTCAGGTTGCAAAGAATTTGCTGGGAACAGTGCTTAATGCAGAGATTCCTTTCCACGTCAAGCTAGAGGCAGTGCTGCACCTGACCAACAACTTTAACTATCTGCTGCTTTTGCTATTGCTGTTGCTGTCCTTGCCTTACCAGATCTATGTCAACCAGCACCAGTGGAAATGGGAACTGTTGATTTATCTACCGCTCTTTTTGATCACAACCTTTAACTTACTTTGTTACTACGGCGTTTCTCAACGCGAACAAAACCAGATTAAATCTCCCTGAAAGTTTGGCTATCAAATTTTCTTAATGATGAGTATTGGAATTGGGTTAGCAATTAACCAATCTCTGGCAGTCTGTGATGGATTATTGAACGTGGGGGCAGATTTCGTTCGGACGCCCAAGCACGGCGTTGTCAACCGCAAACAGAGCCTCAGCGGAAAACGCTATCGTTCTGGTAAAACCTGGGTTGTTTGCCTGGAATCGCTGATGCTGGCTTATCTTGCAGTCACGCTCGCTTTTGCAGTGCAGCACGCTCATTATTGGTCGATTCCGTTTCTGGCAATGTTCTGCATAGGATATCTCTACGTTATGGGTCTCAGCCTGTATCAGAATCGCTAACAATATCATCGTTCCCTAAATCAGATTTCGCACTCCTGATTCAAACGTAAACCTGTAGATTTGCCTGAATGAAAAAAACTATCCTCATCCTTGCTGCCAATCCTGAGAACACCAGCCGTCTCCGGCTCGATCGCGAAGTGCGAGAAATTTCAGATGGCTTGCGTCGATCGCGATACCGCAACCGTTTTCAGATAGAGCAGCAATGGGCAGTGCAACCGCGAGACATTCAGCGTGCCATGCTGGAGCTGAAGCCGCAGATTGTCCATTTTTGCGGACATGGGGAAGGCGAGTCCGGGTTAGTTTTTCAAGATGCACTTGGGGAAACGAAATTAGTCAGTTCGGAAGCCCTGGCGAATTTGTTTCGTTTGTTTACCGATCGCGTCGAGTGCGTTTTACTCAATGCCTGCTACGCCGAAGCCCAGGCAGATGCGATCGTGCAGCACATTAACTATGTGATTGGCATGAAGCAAGCCGTGCGAGATGACGTAGCGATCGCTTTTGCCGCAGGTTTTTATGAAGGGCTGGGCAACGGTTTATCGATCAAAGCCGCTTTTGAACAGGGACAGCAGGCAATTCAACGGATGCTGAATCCTCAGGGGATCGATCGCAAACTTATTTCACTTAACAATTTGAATCACTTACCTGTTGTACAACTTCCGGATCATTTGGTGCCAGTCTTGAAGCGCAGAGAAGGCAGCTAGCGCTGCACGACTGTCCAGGGATTTAGAGCAAAAATTAGTAGAAAATGTTAAATCAGGGGAGTTTTGCGGTTTAAAGACGTGAATTTCATAAAAAGTAGAAGTTTCGCTCAGTAGAATCTGTTAACTTACAAAATTATGGTCATTTAAATTCTACCCAGTATTTCTACTGAGGAAGCATTGAAGACCAGCTCAGTTATATGGCTGCTTCACGAGTCGCTCCAGTACCTGGTTATCTCTGTACGCAAGTTCAAGCGTACGGAATTGCCGGTTTTGTCATTGATATTTTGCCATTGATATATAGACGGCTAGAGTAAATTATTCATTCTCCTGTTGAGTTGAAGCGAATCATGCCCCCCTCATCAAAGAAGAAAAAAACAATTCTATTTCTGGGTGCTAACCCTGCAAACTCTGATCGCCTGGATTTAGAAAGAGAAGTTAAGGAGATTAGTGACGAACTAGACAGAGCGCAAAAGCGGGATAAGTTTGAGCTAAAAACTAAGATGGCAGCGCAAACGAGAGATATTCAGTCTGCCCTCTTAGAGTTCAAACCTCAAATTGTGCATTTCTCAGGTCACGGCATTGATCAAGTCGGACTTGTGTTTGAAGACGCCAGTGGACAGGCAAGGATGGTGAGTGGAGCTGCCCTGGCATCTGTATTTAAGCTGGCTGACGATTTTGTAGAGTGTGTTGTGCTAAATGCTTGCTACTCAGAGCAACAGGCTAACGCGATCGCTCAGCACATCCCCTTTGTCATTGGCACAAGTCGGAAGGTTGGGGATGGCGTGGCAAGGGCTTTCTCATTTGGATTTTACAATGCTCTAGGGTCAGGTGAACTGTATGAATCTGCCTATGAGTGGGGCTGTAGCAGTATCCTCGTCGATGGCTTTTCTGATAGTCCAGCCCCAATTTTGAAGCGAAAGAGTGAACAGCCAGCGTTAACTGAAGCATTAACTGAGCCGATCGAGCCTGTGCTTGAGCCGCTCCCTGTCCCGTCAGGTCCAACACGAGACTTACCGATTGCACCTCTTGCGATCGATGTGCCAGAAGGCTCTATTAGCACAGACTCCCCGTTCTATATCGATCGTCCTCCAATTGAGCAGGAGTGCTACGGAACCATCTTGCGATCGGGCGCCTTAATTCGGATCAAGGCTCCACGGCAGATGGGCAAAACTTCATTGCAGCAGCGAATTCTGCAACATGCCGAAGATAATGGGCATCGGACGGGCTACATCAACTTTCAGTTGGTTGGCCCAGAGAGCCTTACTGACCTGGATAAGTTTCTGCAATGGTTTTGCCAAACTGTCACCGACAAACTTGAGCTAGAGGATCAGCTCGAAAAACACTGGAAGTCAATGCTTAGCACCAAAGTCCGGTGCAGCAACTATTTTGAGCGGTATTTACTAAAGGAAATTCAAACACCGCTCACATTAGGCTTAGATGAAGTCGATCAGGTTTTTCATCATCTAGAAATTGCGGATGGCTTTTTTAGCCTGCTGCGGGTCTGGCATGAGCAGGGCAAGGGACGCGGCAATTGGAGTAAGCTACGCCTTGTGATTGCCCATTCCAAAGAAGTCTATATCCCCCTTCACATCAACCAGTCTCCCTTCAATGTGGGGCTGCCGATCGATCTACCCGAATTGAACAAAGCGCAAGTGACCGAACTGGTGAAGCGACACGGTTTAGAGTGGTCGGCGATCCAGGTTGAGCAGCTTATGAGTGTGGCAGATGGCCATCCCTACCTGTTGCGAAAAGCACTGTATGACATTGTGAAAGGAACGCTGACTCTGGAAAGCTATTTACAGAGTGCCTACACCGAAGCCGGGCTGTATGGGGATCACTTAAGTCGGCATTTGCACAACCTGCGGGAAGACCCTGATTTAGCGGCCGCAATGCGCCGTGTGGTGATGTTAGATGAACCTGTACAGCTTGATCAAAACTATGCCTTCAAGCTACGAAGCATGGGCTTAGTCGAACTGTCCGGCAACAATGTGATTCCGCTCTGTAACCTGTACAAGGTCTATTTCCGCGATCGTCTAGGAGTTGGTTAATGAGTGCTGTTCCTTCCTCGGCTTATGCCTATTACGTTGGAGGAAGCTTACCGGTTGATGCCCAAAGTTATGTGCGCCGTCAAGCCGATCGAGAGTTGTATGAGGGGCTGAAGCACGGTGAATTTTGCTATGTGCTGAATGCGCGACAGATGGGCAAATCAAGTTTGCGGGTTCGGACCGCAGAGCGGCTTGAAGCGGAGGGAATTGCCTGCGCCACGATTGATATCACTAGTATTGGCACTTCAAATATTACCCCGGAGCAATGGTACTTCGGAGTGACCGATACGCTGATTAATTGTTTTGAACTGTACGAAACCTTCGATGGCTATGCTTGGTGGGAAGAGCATCATCTCATCTCACCCGTGCAGAAGTTCAGCCGATTTCTAAAAGAGGTACTGCTGCAACAGGTGGAGCAGCCGATCGTTATTTTTGTCGATGAGATTGATAGTGTCCTGAGTCTGCCGTTCAATATTGATGACTTCTTTGCTGTGATTCGAGACTGCTACAACAATCGAGCCAATCAGATGGAATATCGCCGTCTGACGTTTGCGCTGATTGGCGTGGCAACGCCCTCAGACTTGATTCGAGATAAGCGACGCACTCCATTTAATATTGGGCAAGCGATCGAACTCACGGGCTTTCGTTTACAGGAAGCACAGCCCTTACTACCAGGATTGGCAACTAAGGCAGAAGATCCGAAGTCTTTGCTGCGCGAAATTCTCCATTGGACAGGCGGACAGCCATTCTTGACCCAGAAAGTCTGCCGATTGGTAATGACCTCCTCATTTCCGATCGCGGCTGGAGGTGAAACAGAATGGGTCGCAAATCTGCTGCAAAGTGCGGTAATCGATCGCTGGGAAGCGCAGGATGAGCCGGAGCATTTAAAAACCATTCGCAACCGGATTCTTTACAGCAACGCTCAGCGAACAGGACGACTTTTAGGACTGTATCAGCAGGTATTGCAGCAGGGCAGTGTTGCAACTGATGACAGCCCAGAGCAGATGGAACTGCGGCTGTCGGGACTGGTGGTGCGGCGAGAAGGAAAACTCCAGGTTTATAACCCGATTTACGCTGCGGTATTCGACTTGACCTGGGTGGGTCAGGAGCTTGCCAACCTGCGTCCCTATGCAGAGACATTTAGTGCATGGGTAGAGTCTGGCTTTACAGACGAGTCACGGTTGTTGCGAGGACAAGCATTGATCGATGCTCAAGCCTGGTCACTGGGTAAGAGTTTGAGCGATCGCGACTATCAGTTTCTAGATGCCTCCCAATCCCTGGAACGACGCAGGATTGAACAAGACTTAAAAACACAGCAACAAGCGAATGAAATTCTTACGGAAGCTCAGCGACGGGCAGAGCTGGCACTTGACGAAGAGCGATCGGCGAACCAGCGTCTGACGGCAACCCAGGAAGAAACCGAGAAGCTGATTCGCAAAGGGCGCAGAGCCAGGATTATCACTTCTGTTGTGGCAGGTATTGCAACATTGGCAGCGATCGTTGCAGGTGGAATATCGGTTCAGAAAGGAGTTGAAGCATCTAGTCTGATTAAAACTGCTAACCGCAAAGAGCAGGAGCTAAAGCAGGCGACTGACCGGGCAGCAATGGCTGAAGCCAAAACGCAACAGGCAGAAAACCAGGCAAAAGCAGCAACTCAGCAGGCAGAAGCAAACGTCAACGCGGCAAAAGATCGGGAGCGGCAGGCGGAAAGTAAGGTAAAGCAAGCCGAAACAGATTTGCAAGTCGCTCAAGGACGAGTCGCTGCTGCGAATGCAAAAGTTAGGCTAGCTGAAACACAGGCAAGCCAAGCCACCCAAATAAGAAAGGCGGCACAACTTTCCCTTGACCAAGCAAAGCGGGAACAGCAACAAGCGTTACAAGGCTTGGAACAGGCAAAACAGGCGCAGCAGCAAGCTTCAGAAGAGGCTCGACAGGCACAGCAAAGCACACAGCTAGAGCAGGAATCCGTGGCAGCACTGCGCTTATTTGAGCGAGATCAAATTGGGAGTTTGTTTGATGCGCTTCGGGCAGGGCGATCGCTGCAAAGCAATTTCACCGATTCCTCTCTGGCAACTTACCCAACTGGTTCACCGTTAGTGGCACTCAGAAGTATTCTCGGTAATATTCAGGAGCAGAATCAAATTGATATTCATCAGAATGGCTCTTGGAGTGCTAGCTACAGTCTGGACGGCCAATTGTTTGCTACAGCAGGAACCAACGGTTCAGTTCGTGTTTGGAAGATGACCGGAGAACTGCTGCACGAATTTCCAGCGCATCAAGATAGAAACACCGCATCGGGTGTGAAAGATATTGCATTTACGCCAGATGGACAAAAGCTCATTACGGTTGGGGAGGATGGTGCGCTGCGGGTCTGGAGTCCAGCAGGTCAGCTTCAGTGGGAAATGACAGACTATGGAGCTGGGATCAATAGCCTTAGCCTTAATCCTACAGGCGATCGAGTGGCAATTGCTGGCAAAAACGGAACCTGGCTAATCAATTTCGTCACGCAACAGCGCGAACTCCTGCAAAATTCTGCGCTCGATCGCCACAGCAATGATGTCAGCTTCAGCCCGGATGGTCACTCTTTTGCCACCGCAGGCGACGATGGGGTGACTCGTCTGTGGGATTTATCAGGAAATCTGATCAAGGAGTTGGCTGGACATGAAGGTTCTGTGTTCAGCGTTGCCTTTAGTCCAGACGGCCAACAATTGGCAACGGCGGGACGAGACCGGAAAGCGCGGCTGTGGAATATTGCCTACGGAGACCAACCGATCGCTACTTTGTCAGGGCATGAGCGAGACATTTTTAGCATTAGCTTTAGTCCAGACAGTGAGCAAATTGCGACATCTTCCTGGGATGGAACCGCAAGACTCTGGAACACCTCTGGTCAGCAGCTTACAGTTCTTAGAGGACATCAATCCTGGATTGGCAGTGCTCGATTCAGTCCGGATGGCAAACAGCTTTTGACGACTGGATTTGATGATACAGCCCGGATATGGGACTTGAATCCCTCTCAGTTTCAAGAAGCAGAACTAGTTGGACATCAAGCTGGATACATTAAGGGAGTTTCCTATAGCCCAGATGGTCAACTCATTGCGACTGCGGGAGACACGGACGGCACCGTTCGGATCTGGGATCAATCTGGTCAGGAAGTCAAGCAGTTGCAGGTGTTTACTCCATTTACCGATCGCCGTGTCCTGGATGTCAGTTTTAGTTCAGATGGACAGCAGGTTGCGATCGCCGCCCAGGATGGCATAATCCGAATTTGGAATCCTTCAAGTGGAAAAATTAAGGAATTTCGAGGACACAGCGACTGGATTAATACGATCAGTTTCAGTCCCGATGGACAGTTTGTTCTAAGTGCCAGCAAGGATGGAACTGCTCACTTGTGGAATTTATCGGGACAAGAAATTCAAGAATTCCCAGGACACGAAAGCCAGGTCTATGATGCCGTGTTTAGTGCCGATGGGCAGCGGATTGCAACAGCTAGCAGTAACGGAAAAGTTCGCATCTGGAATCTATCCGGGCAGTTGATTAGTGAGTTTGTTGACAATACAGAAGGAGTAAATGAGATTAGCTTTAGCCCGGATGGCAGCAAAATTGCGACGGCTGGACTGGATCGCGTTGCTCGCATTAGAAGTGTCTCCGGTGAACTCATTCGTGAACTGCGGGGACATCAGCTTTGGGTGTTTGCTGTAACCTTCAGTCCAGACGGAGAGCAAATCGCAACCGCAGGTGCAGAAGGGACAGCAAAGCTTTGGAATTGGGCTGGGCAGCAAATTGCAGAATTTCCGGCGACTAGAGGACGAGGTTCAGCTATGAGCCTGAGCTTTAGTCCAGACGGCAAACAGCTGGCGACGGGAGGTGAGGATGGTGTCGGTCGGCTCTGGCAATTGGAGAATTTAGATGAACTGCTGACGAGAGGCTGTCGTTGGCTGGATGACTATCTGACCTATAGCCCCGGTGTCGAAGCAAGCGATCGTCGGCTCTGTAATACAGCACTTAAGGAGTAGGGTATGAGCGCAGCATTTTCCTATGAATACCAGGTTGGCGGTAGTCTTCCGCCCGATGCCCTAACTTATGTGTCGCGCCAAGCTGACGAAGACCTTTTTGCCGGACTCCAAGCAGGACATCTCTGCTACGTCTTCAACAGTCGCCAGATGGGAAAATCTAGTCTGCGCGTCCGTACGATCCAAAGACTGCAAGATGCGGGATTCTCCTGTGCCGCGATCGATCTTACTGAAATCGGCGACAAAGAAACGACCGCTGAGCAGTGGTATTTCGGCATTCTCAACCAAATCAGTAACAGTTTCGAGTTATACGATCGATTTGATTTAGAAACCTGGTGGGAGCACCATCATCGGCTTTCTCATGTGCAGCGGTTTAGCTTATTTTTTGAAGAAATTCTGCTGAAGTCGATCGCCGG
>NZ_JACJOR010000081.1:0-5741 GCF_014695615.1 Leptolyngbya sp. FACHB-711 | reverse complement strand
CCGCTCTGCACGCACCTGCTGCTGTGCCGGAAAGCGATTCACAGAGTTTGGATTCGCAGAATTTGGCGCAGAAACAGGCGATGTACTCAACGCCAGAATTTCACTGAGAGTTGGCAGATACCACTTATACACAACACTTTACCTATCTGACCGACGGCAAGAAACAGGCAGAGACACTGGACATTGAATGACACTGGGAAAGCTTGCCGAGAAGCCTGACGATAACGTGGGCTGTCCAGTTCAAAAGAATAATCTTTGTCCTGCTACTACGACGATACCGAGATTTCCGCGATCGAAACAACCTCATAACCGTACTCCTGAGGTCGCAATCTCCCCCCGTACTGTCATTTTGAAGAGCAGGAAGTTACAAAATTAACAGAATTAAAGAAAAAACCAGCAGCTTCAGTACGACTGAGAACAGTTGGCGTTTGGGTAATCCGATCGGTGGTCGTCTTACAAAGAGGACACAGCCGCCGCCTAAATGATCCTGTTCGGCGATCGCTACCTTCATCCAAGTAGCAGCCCGTTTCGTCGCTACCAATCCTGCCGACCCTGCTCCAATAATCAATCGGTCAAAATCAAGCCAAAATCGCAAAACATGAGCTGTCTTTGAATAATGCTTCCGATCGATCGCGCATATTTCACTTTTGTACTGCTTTGGTAAAACTGGATGATGCAAAATCTGATGGTGCAAAAACCGAATCATGCAAAACTCGATGTAGAGCTTGATGGTACAAAAACGAATGCAGAATTAATGCAAGATTGAAACGATATCCAAGGCTCCCTGATACGGCAATGCAAAGCGATTTGGTGTTGCTGCATCGGGGAATGGGCGTTGCTGAATTGGAGTATGATTAGCCTCCCTAGCCCCCCTAGCCCCCCAAAATTGGGGGGAACTGATCCTCAAAGTCCCCCAGAATTGGGGGATTTAGGGGGCGATGCAGGCTCTCAAGTTATGTCTTCATACTTCGATTCAGCAACGCCGGGGAATGAAGGGTTCAGGGTGACATCGTTAGGTAGTCCCCTAAAGGGGTCAATTCTGGGGGGTTGCGCCGGAAGAGCGAGTTTCGTTTGATTCCTACCACGGCAAAGGCTTACCATCTCGAAAAAAGCCGCCTGTGGGTCCGTCATTCGGCAACATCACCGCCCACACTACACTGGCTGCCCCATCTGTCACGGGTCGTCCGCCTGAACCTCCCATGTCTGTCGCCACCCAGCCCGGACAAATTGCATTTACCAAAATGCCAGCATCCTTTAGTTCTGCTGCTAGGGTACGAGTCAAGGCGTTGAGTGCCGCTTTCGAGACGCTATAAGCAGGGGTGCTCTTGCCCATACTGGCGATCGACCCGGCTTCGCTGGAAACATTGACAATGCGACCGTGCTGGCTACGACGAAGCAGGGGCACAAAGGCACTGCACATCCGCCAGGGTCCGAGCGTGTTGGTGTTGAATGCCTCCTGCACCGTATCAAGGTCAGCGGTGCTGGGCTGCTGCCAGGTATCATACAGAATGCCTGCGTTGTTCACCAGCACGTCTATCTTTCCAAACTCCTGGTCGACCTGAGCCGCAAGCTGAGCAATAGTGCCAGAATTTGTGACATCAAGCTGGCGCGGCAGCACTTGTAATCCTTCATCGCTCAATCTTGCGGCTGCCGTTTTGCCTTTTTGCGGGTCACGAGAACCGAGAATCACTGTCATCCCCTGCTGAGCAAGCTGACGAACAACTTCCAGTCCAATGCCCCGATTGGCTCCCGTGACAAGTGCGATGCCTCCTTCGGGAAACTGAAAATCAAGCGATCGAGCTTGGGTCATAGCTTTGCCTTTGGCTCAGGGCTATCCTGATTCTACTGATTTCCAAAATGGTTTCAAGCGATCGGCTATCCCAAGCTGTTCTTCTATCCTAAGAGGCTGTTTGGAAAGCGTTAAATGTTCTATAGTGCCCCCTAATTTGGCGACTTTAAAATGAGGAGGCGATGTTCTCCTCAATTAACGGACTGGGGGAAGGTACAGTTTAGGCAAAAGTTTAGATACAGCTCAAGCAAAATCCAGGCAAAATCTAAGCAAGATGAACTTAGGCAAATGAACCCAATTCCACGGCAATTACTGCAACTTTACGCTGGAGACCATAAAGGCAATCGAGAACGTCATGCGACCTGGCTAGAACTCTTTTTTGACCTCGTATTTGTCGTGGCGATCGCAGAACTCGCCCACCTGCTTCATGACCATCTCGATTGGGGCGGCATTGCCAGCTTTGCGATCCTGTTTATCCCGGTCTGGTGGCTATGGATTGACTTCAGCTACTATGCCGACCAATTTAATGTCGAGCAAGGCTTTTATCGCCTGATTATGCTGGGCATTATGTTTGGCATGATTGTGCTGGCGTTAACACTGCCAGAGGCATTACAGGTTGAGGGATCAGCCCAATTTGCCAGCGTTTATACAGCACTACGTCTGGTCATTGTTGGCTTATATTTCCAGGCGTGGCGGTTGGTGCCTCAATCGCGAGAATTAACAAAGCGGTACACGCTCAGCTTTTCGGTTGCGCTGGTGCTGTGGCTGGTGTCGATCGTCCTTCCTCCGCCGATTCGCTTTTTGCTCTGGGGTATTGCGCTGCTGATTGAAATCACGACAGGACCTATTACCTATGCCACGATTCGTTCTGTGCCCCAGCAGGTCTCGCACATGGATGAACGGTTTGGACTATTCGTGATCATTGTCCTGGGGGAAGCGATTATTGCAGTTGCCACCGGGGTTGCCGACCTTCAGTGGCGGTGGTACGAAGTGTTGACGGCGATCGCTGGATTTATTGCCGCCGTGAGTCTGTGGTGGATGTACTTTGAGCGAGCCGATGACTCTGTTATTCACTCAGCTTTGCGGGGTGATCGACGGGCGTTGATGCATGCGTATGTATATGGCTATAGCCATGTTTTTTTGTTCATGGGTATTGTGGCGATCGGGGTGGGAATTCAAGCGGCGATCGAGGCAGCAGCGGCAGCGGAAGGGCTATCTCCTGCGCTCTCTGTGATTTTGGGTGGCGGAGTGGCGTTGTATTTGCTGAGTTTGACGGCAGTTCAGTGGGCGACTCCACGCTCGCTTTCCAGGCGCATCATTTTGCTACGTGGAATCGCCGCGATCGCTTGTGCAGGGCTGGCAGGATTAGGCACTTTCCTCACGCCTTTCCTCATGGTGGGGTTACTTGCCCTCATTCTGATTGGACTGTCGCGGATCGAGTGCCTGCGCTCAAAATGAATTTTCAAGCATCCTACTTTTCAAGCATTCTCATGATGCGTCGGCTCCCAGTGTGAAGCTTGTCTTGAATAAACCCTGTCTTGAACGAACCTTGTCTTGAATTGCCGCATCAATTATCTACGCTGCCATATCAAACATCAGCACTTCTGCATTCGGGGTCGTTCCTCGCAGCATAATCAAGGGTTCATCTGCGATCGCTGCACCGTCGCCCGCAGCCAATTGCTGACCGTTTAACTCAACCGTTCCTCGCGCCACTTGTAACCAGGCAACTCGTCCATTCTCAAATTGATGGTTAACTTCATCGCCTTCGTGTAGTGTGGCAGCATACAAGTCAACATCCTGGTGAATCGTAATCGAGCCATTTCGACCATCCTGCGAACCAACCAAACGCAACTGACCCTGCTTTTCCGCAGTGGTAAAGGTTTTCTGTTCGTAGCCGGGTGCAATACTCTTACGCTCTGGCAAAATCCAGATTTGCAAAAAGTGAACTGGCTCAGTCTTAGAAGCGTTATATTCGCTGTGCAAAATGCCTGTTCCCGCAGACATCCGCTGCACATCTCCGGGACGAATCACCGATCCTGTACCAATGCTGTCTTTATGTTCTAATGCGCCTTCAAGAACATAGGAAATGATTTCCATATCGCGGTGTCCGTGGGTGGCAAACCCCTGACCGGGAGCAACTTTGTCTTCGTTGATCACACGCAGGTTTGCAAAGCTCGTGTGATTGGGGTCAAAGTATTCGCCAAAAGAGAAAGTATGGCGGCTATCAAGCCAACCAAAATTCGCGGCACCTCTAGCTTCGGCAGGTCGAAGGGTAATCATTTGTTTAATCTCCTGTGATAGGTCACGTCTCCTAGAATGGGTCTTCTGGAATGCGTGGAAAAGGATATCGCAAATCGTGGTTTTGATCGTCCTTTCCTTTTCGGCATACTATGATTATGAACTGAATCCAAATAAAAGACAATACATCATTTTATAAACGCACTGTATCCATTTACTCTACAATGTCAGCATGGATAAGTTTGATAGCCTGCGTGCCTTTACCCAAGTCGTGAACTCAGGTGGTTTTGCAGCGGCAGCTAGAGAAATGGGACTGTCGCGATCGGCGGTCAACAAGCTCGTCATTGCCCTGGAAAACGAATTGGGCGTGCAGCTTTTGCATCGCAGTACGCGCGTTGTCACTCCCACCGAAACCGGGCTGGCCTTTTACGAACGCTCTGTGGAAATTCTGGCGAGTCTAGAGGAAGCCGAGCGATCGATTACCCAGCTTCAAGCAGAACCCAAGGGACGACTGCGCGTGAATGCTCCCATGTCCTTCGGCACAATGCACCTCGCGCCTGCCCTGGCAAACTTTCTGGCGCAATATCCCGACCTTCAGGTGCAGCTCACCCTGAGCGATCGCTTTGTTGATCCGATCGAAGAAGGTTTTGATATCACCGTGCGAATTGCAGAACTCCAGGACAGCGCAAGTCTGATCGCGCATCGGCTCACTTTCGCCGAACGAGTTCTCTGTGCTGCCCCAGCCTACCTGGAAGCACATGGTATTCCCCAGTGTCCCGATGATCTACGCCATCATTCCTGCTTGCATTACGGGCAATTGGCGATCGAAAATCAGTGGACGCTTGTTGGACCAAACGGAGAACAAACCATGACGGTGCGCGGGGCACTGTGTTCTAACAATGGAGAAGTCCTGAGAGATGCGGCATTCGCGGGCTGGGCATTACCCTACTACCGACGTTTATCGTGTCGCAGGAGTTAGAGCAGGGAACGCTGAAGCAGATATTGCCCAACTATCACGCGCCTGAGCTTTCGATCTCGGTGCTTTATCCCGTTAATCGTCATTTGTCTACCAAAGTTCGGTTGCTGGTCGATTTTCTGCAGGAGCAATTTGCTCAGAGCTAGGCGTTCCAGCAGGAAATTCGGTAAGATTTGAGGGGCAATTTTCACCTCAATATTCCGCAGCAAACGATGGCAGACGCATCTCAAAAGAACACAGGGCAGAAAGACCAGCAGCATCCGCTCTGGAGTAGCGATCGGGCGATCGTCAATTCCCTACTGGACGCTGAGCCAACGGATTACAATCTAGCAGAACTGGCGCGGCTGCGAATTCGGTACAACGGGTTTCCGGGAGCAAGGGATATTCAGGCAGATCTCGAGCGTGCTCTAGAGCAGTGGTCGATGACCGAGGAAGAGCTGTTTACCCGGACACGCCAGATTCATCAAGTGGCGCAGGTCTATCGCGGCCGTGGCTCTCAGCGCGACGACTGGAGCTAGGCTGGGGCGATCGCTACTGAATCAACACGTCATAGACCGACAGCAGCACCTCAACCACAATCAGAACGACCACATACCACTCTACCCGTAAGCCCGTATTATGCTGAAGCAGCTCCAGCACGGTTTCTGCAGTTTGGGTAATCAGGTTGAGCTTGCGTTCAAGTGCCTGATGGCGTTCGCGAATCTCGTATTCATCTTCAAGACGGAGATACATTCTTTC
>NZ_JACJOR010000080.1:0-13875 GCF_014695615.1 Leptolyngbya sp. FACHB-711 | reverse complement strand
GAGATGGGCATGATTTTTGTGCCAAGTCAGGCAGGCATCAGCCATTCGTGAACCGAGTATACCTCGCCCGAACAGTGCGTCGCGGGGGCAAATGTGCTGCTGCAAACGCTGCTGCGGCTGGATGCTCACTATCATCAGTTGAAATTGAAGCAGGCTCAGCCAGAGCAAGTAGCATTCGATCCGAATAAACCTGAAAAATTTCCCGAAAACCTGGCTCTTGTAACAAGAAACACAATCTCACCTTAGCGGAGGCTTTGTACTGAAAGCAGCCCCAAATTTTCGATAAGAACTGATGGTTTGCTGCGGTGTTTTCTAATCATCCTGGAATAATTTTTTATGTCTCAGTCTTCTGTTTCCGCATCTCATCCTGTCAATCCTTCTGCGATCGACTCTGCGCTGCACGTAGCGCCCGCTCAAACGGCAGGAGTAACGCTGCGATCGGTCACGAAAAAGTACGGTTCTTTTACTGCCGTTGAAAACGTTAACCTGGAAATTCCGGCAGGGTCTTACTGCTGTTTGCTGGGTCCGAGCGGCTGCGGCAAAACCAGTACGCTGCGAATGATTGCAGGACACGAGGAAGTCACCAGCGGCGAAGTCTGGATCGGAGATCAGCGGGTCGATCAGCTTCCGCCTGCTAGGCGCAATACGGCAATGGTGTTTCAAAACTATGCCCTGTTTCCGCACAAAACCGTGTGGCAAAACATCGAGTTTGGCTTGAAGATGGCGGGGGTTACTCCGGCAGAACGGAAGTCGCGAGTGGAAGAAATGCTGGCGATCGTTGGGCTGGAGAAATTTGCTCAGCGTAAGCCTGCGATGCTCAGCGGCGGTCAGCAGCAGCGGGTCGCACTCGCAAGGGCACTCGTTACCCGTCCTCAGGTTCTCTTGCTGGATGAACCACTCAGCGCGCTGGATGAAAACCTGCGGGTCAAAACCAGGGGCGAGCTGCGAAAGCTGCAAAAGCAATTTGGCATGACGTTTATTCAGGTCACGCACGGACAGGATGAAGCCTTCGCCCTTTCTGATCAAATCGTGGTGATGGATCACGGGCATATTGATCAGATCGGCACGCCGGAACAGATTTTTGCCACGCCTGCCTCGCGGTTTGTGGCTCGCTTTGTCGGCGATAACAATCTGTTTGTGGGCCAGGTCACGGGCGTTTCACCGAATACGATCGCAGGAAGCGGCTGTGTGGTGCAGCTTGAGGTCGATCGCATTGGTACATTTCTCTGTCGGGGACAAGCCGCCGATGTGGGCATGACTGCAGCCTGCTGTGTGCGAAGCGATCGCATGATCATAGCTCCCTACCCTGCACTCGACCCGGATGCCCCAAATCAGCTTGCAGCAAGGGTAACGGCGATCGAGTTTACGGGATATATCACCCGTGTTTCGCTGATGCTGGAAGCAACCGGAGAAGAAATTACCTACAAAGTGCGAACACACGACTGGATCGCGCAGGAAGCCACAGAAGGGCAGCTTGTAACGTTGCAATGGGCAACAAATGACTGTGTGTTTTTGTCACATTAGGAGATTAAATTTTCTTGCAATAGGAGACACTTGAAAAACAGATTTGGAGATGGCTTGAAGAATGGTTTGCTGCGCTCAGGCGATCGTTTGGGCGAAACAAACGGAGCTTAGTTTGTCACTTCTCAAGCATTCTCCTGAGCCTCAAAGAGGATTGTGGAAAGATCATCAATTCACTTTCCCCATTTCAGTTCACAGATTGCTTCGCTCACTTTTTTCTTTTTTGGATTTTTCACAGAACTATGGCTAAAATTTCTCGTCGGCAACTGATTCGGACTGGTTTAGCAGCAACTGCCCTGGTCACGGCAACGCGTTGCGCTCGCAACGAAGCCCCCGTGGGAACGCCCAACAATCCGGCAACGGGTCCGCAGGTAAACACGAATCAGATCAAAGATGTGACGCTGCGCTTTATTGGCACGGGCGTTTCCCAAATCAACGAAGTGCGCGATAAGGCACAGGAAGACCTGGGTTTCAAGCTGCAAATGCGTGCCCTGAGCACCGAGCAAAACAACCAGATTGCGATTACGCAGCCCGGACAGTACGACATTTTTGACGGGGAGTATTTCTCGCTGCCGCTGGTGATTCCGTCGGGCAACTTGCAGGCGATCGACATCAAGCGCATCACCAACTACGACAAAATCGTGTCTTTCTTCACTACAGGCAAGTTTAAGGGACTGCCCGTAGAACAATCGCAGGGCACGGCTCCCTACAGGGTGCAATACCTGACCGCCGCAGACTCCAAGGAGTTTTCGCCGACTCCGACTGATTTTGCGACGATGATTCCGTTTCAGTACAATGCCGACACGCTGGGCTATCGTCCCGACCTAGTGGGAACCCAGATCCAAAGCTGGGCAGAGCTATTTGACCCGAAATATAAAGGCAAAACGTCGATTCTGGACATTCCCCAGATCGGCATTATGGACGCGGCAATGGTGGCAGAAGCGGGCGGACTGATGAAATTCGGCGACAAGGGCAACATGACCCGTGCAGAAATCGACCAAATCACCAATATCCTGATCGAGCAGAAGCAAGCCGGGCAGTTTCGCGCCTTCTGGAAAACCTTTGATGAATCGGTCAACCTGATGTCGTCCGGTGAGGTGGTGCTGCAATCGATGTGGTCGCCTGCGGTGACGGCTGTGAAAGCAAAGGGAACTGAGTGCGTTTATGCTCCGCTGAAAGAAGGCTATCGCGGCTGGGGCGGCGGCATCGGTTTGTCGAAAAACCTGTCAGGCGTTGCCCTCGATGCGGCTTATGACTACATGAACTGGATGCTGGACGGCTGGGTGGGCGCGTTTCTGGGACGGCAGGGCTACTACAGCGCGGCTCCCGAAACGGCACGCAAGTTTATGAAACCGGAAGAGTGGGACTTCTGGTACGAAGGCAAAACTGCTGCAACTAACATGGTTGATCCCTTCGGCAAAACCCTGGAAAAGCAGGGTGCGAAACGAGACGGCGGCTCCTTTGAAGAGCGGTTTGGCAACATTGTTGTCTGGAACTCCACGATGCAGGAAAACACTTATTTGGTGCAGAAGTGGAATGAGTTTATTGCGTCGTAGTTAGTGGGTGGATGGGTGGATAAGTGGATGAGCAGATGAGTGGATAAGTGGATGAATAGGAGCGCAGGCATATCGGTGATTGAAGCGATCGCCGCTAGGGAAGCGCCTGGCATCAGACCTGCGCGAGGCACTCACGCTCCTTAAGGATTGCAATTCTAGACAGGACGATCGTCAATCATCCCATTCGCTCTTCTGCCCATTTCCTCCTCATTTCCTCACCTATCCCCTCACGCATCTCCCCATCCTCCCACTCATTGCACCCTTCCACTCATTCACCCTCCCATGTCCAAACTCTGGAAATCCCTCTCTCCTTACTTCCTTGTTACACCCCAAACGCTGGTGTTTTTGCTGTTTCTGGTGTTTCCGATCGCCTTGATTTTCATCGTTAGCTTTTGGCAGTTCAACGGCTATTCGATGACTCCGGCGTTTTCGTTTGAGAATTATTTATCAATTTTTACGTCTAAGGTTTCGTTTGCGACGTACCTGAATACGTTCAAATATGTTTTGCTGGTCTGGTTTTTTTGTTTGGCGATCGCCTTTCCAGTGGCATATTTTTTGGCGTTCTATATTGAAAGTCAGACGTGGCAAATTGTGTTGTTTTTGATCTGCACCATTCCATTTTGGACATCGAATATTATTCGGATGATTTCCTGGATTCCGCTGCTAGGAAAAGAAGGGCTGGTGAATCAATTTTTGATCAATTTGGGAATCGTGAATGCACCGCTTGAGTTTCTGCTTTATTCCGATTTTGCGATCGTGCTGGCGATGGTGCATCTCTATACGTTTTTTATGATTGCGCCAATCTTTAACAGCCTGATGCGGATTGATCGCAATCTAATCGCGGCTGCGCTGGATATGGGTGCGTCAGGAACGCAGGTGTTAAAGGAAGTGGTTTTGCCGCTAGCGGCTCCGGGAATTGCGATCGGCTCGATTTTTGTAGTGACGCTGGTGATGGGCGAGTTTGTTACGGTGCAGCTGATGGGCGGCGGGCAGGCGGCTTCGGTGGGCAAGCTGATTCAGACCCAGATTGGCAGTTTGCAGTATCCCTTGGCGGCGGCGAATGCGGTGATTTTGCTGATTGTGACGCTGATTCTGGTAGCGGGCATTTTGCGCGTGGTGGATATTCGCAAGGAACTGTAGGAACTGGTAAGAGATAGGTAGGAAATCATGAAACGTCGATCGCTTTCGTTTTATCTGCTGGCTGCTTTTTTTGTCCTGTTTGTGCTGTTCCTTTACGGACCGATGTTCGCCATTTTTATCCTGTCGCTTCAGGGACCGGATGGCGGACTGACGTTTCCCATGAAAGGCTTTAGCTTTTACTGGCTGGGGCAGGTGTTTCAGGAACAGCGAGTCGGCAACTTTACCGATGCGTTTGGGCGATCGTTTTTGCTCAGTCTGATCGTGCTGCTGGTGTCGATCGGCGTCAGTGTGATGGCAGGACTGGCATTTCGTCGTCGCTTTACCGGGTCAACGGTGCTGTTTTATCTGACGATTTCCAGTCTAGTCGTGCCGAGTGTGCTGGTGTCGCTGGGCATTGGGATCGCGTTTCAGGTATTGGGGCTGCAAACCGACTGGTTTTCTTCGGGTCTGGGCGCACAGCTCACCTGGACAGTGCCGTTTGCGTTCCTGATTATGATCGGCGTGTTTAACCGTTTTAATCCGTCCTACGAAGAAGCGGCGCGAGATCTGGGTGCGGGTAATTTTAGAACGTTTCGCGAAGTGGTGCTGCCGCTGATCGCCCCAACGCTAATCGGGGTGGGCTTGCTGGCATTCACGCTGTCCTACGATGAATTCACCCGCACGTCGCTGGTTTCAGGACAGTACAACACGCTGCCGCTGGAAATCTTCGGGATGACCACGAACGTGACTTCGCCTGCGCTCTATGCCTTGGGAACGCTAACCACAGCGTTTTCGTTTGCGGTGATTGCCAGTGCGCTGACGGCTTATCAGTTTTTCTTAAGAAAGCAGCGAGAATAACGCTGAGCCGCAGAAGCCCGATCGATCGCGCCATGATAGAACTATTGTCCTCATGGATCGATTCACCCATGTCTTCTGTCTTTGCCTCCCCAACCTATCCGATCGCCCTGACTGCGCTCAAACAAGCTGATCCAGTTTTGGCAGATTTAATCGATCGCGTGGGGGAATGCAGGCTCGATCGTGAACAGCACACGGGCGATTTGTTTTCGGTGCTGAGCAAATCAATTTTGTCGCAGCAGATTTCGACTAAAGCCGCTGCCGCAATTCATAAACGGTTTGTTGCGCTTTATCCTGAGTCGCTTTCGCCAGAGCAGGTGCTTGATACGCCCGACGAAGTGCTGCGCGAAGTGGGAATCTCTCGCCCCAAAATTGCTTACCTCAAAGACCTGGCACAAAAAATACAGGACGGGCTACCGACCCTGACTGAACTGGACGCAATGGAGGATGAAGCGATTATTCAAACGCTCACCCCTGTTAAAGGAATTGGACGCTGGACGGTGCAAATGCTGCTGATCTTTCGGCTGCATCGCTGGAATGTGCTGCCTGTAGATGATTTGGGCATTCGGGCAGCCGTTCGACGCGCTTACCATCTAACCGACCTGCCAACGCAGAAAGCCGTCCGAGAATTGGGGCAGTCCTGGCAGCCTTACTGCACGATCGCCTCCTGGTATCTCTGGCGCAGTCTGGATTTTGCTCAGGTGCTTCCTGAGTAAACTTGCCATTAAACGCCTATCAAAGCCTATTAAAGGCTATTAAAGCTTGTTAAACAGGGGTTGCCTTCTGGCGGCGTTTCAAGGACTATCCCAGATTTAAGCTGAAGCGGTATAATTAGTACAAAAATACTGCCAGCTATTGTCGGTGGACGTTCTAGCTATGCCCAATCTTCTCTTGATTGAATCTCCGGGAAAAATTGCCAAACTGAAGCAGATTCTTGGTGATGGCTGGCTTGTCAAAGCCAGTATGGGGCATGTGCGAGAACTGGCAGACGAAGGTGAAGACGCGCTCGGCTTTGAGTTTACCGACAAAACGGTGCAGTGTCGCTATGTTCCCCGTGATGCGAAAGCCAAAAAAGTGCTTTCTGATTTGCGTCAAGCCGTCAAGCAAGCCGATCGCGTTTTTTTAGGCTGTGACGAAGACCGAGAAGGCGAGGTGATTAGCTGGCATCTGGCACAGGAGTTGCGCCTCAAAAATCCTCAGCGGGTGGTTTACCACGAAATTACTCCCCAGGCAGTGCGGCAGGCGATCGCACATCCCCGTCCGCTCGATACCAATTTGATTGCGGCAGGGCGGGCGCGGGACTGTCTGGATAAGCTGGTGGGCTATCGGGGCAGCAAGTATGTGGTCTGGAAGCTCAACATTGGCGCGAAATCAATGGGGCGAGTTCAGAGCGCAACCCTGCATCTGCTTTGCCAGCGCGAGCGAGAAATTCGGGTGTTTCAGCCCCACGATTACTGGTCAGTCTGGGTGGAGTATGCCGAGGGCTTCCGGGCATTTTATCGGGTCAGGCTCAATGCCTCGGCTCAGACAGGTCAAACTGAAGCCGAAGCCGCCAATTCCACTGACGATACCGGAGAACCCAAAGCGGCGATCGATTCAGATCAAGTCCTCTCTCAGGCGGAAGCCGATCGATTGGTTGCCGTTGCTCAAGCGCATCCGCATCAGGTCGTTTCGGTTGAGGGCAAAATTGCTTATCAGTCTCCGCCGCCGCCCTTTACCACTTCCACACTGCAGCAGGCAGCCGGGGCAAAGCTGCGATTCAGCCCAGATAAAACCATGCAGGTTGCCCAATCCCTTTACGAGAAGGGGCTGATTACCTATATGCGAACCGACAGCGTCAGCCTCAGTCCTGAGTTTTGTCAGGCAGTGCGGCAATGGCTCGAAGGCCGCGACCCAGACAACGTTCCCAAACGAGTGACGCAGCACCGCAGCCGCAAAGGGGCACAAGAAGCACACGAGGCAATTCGCCCGACAGATATTAGTCGTCCTTCGGCACAGCTTAGAACCGAATTATCAACCGATGAGTTTGATCTGTATGTGATGGTCTGGAAGCGATCGGTTGCGTCTCAGTGCAATCCTGCCCGCTTACGCAAAACTCGGGTGATCACCCAGTCGGGACCGCTCTATTGGGAAGCCAGAGGACAGGTGGTGGAGTTTGCAGGGTATACCCGCTACTGGCAAAACCTTCAGGCAGACGCTCAACTGCCGCTGCTTACTGAAGGACAGGCACTCACCCTGGAGCGATCGCAGGCAGACCAAAAGCAAACGCAGCCGCCCCCCCGCTATTCTGAGCCGAAACTCGTACAGCTGATGGAGCGCAAAGGCATTGGACGACCTTCTACCTATGCCCCCACGATCAAAACGCTGAAACAGCGCAACTATGTTTATGTCGAGAAGGGTAAACTCCAGCCTACGGAACTCGGACTGGAACTCGATGCCGCTCTGGAAAAGCTGCTCACCAAACTCGTTGATCCGGTGTTTACCGCAGAAATGGAGCAGGCACTCGATCGCATTGCTCAAGGCGAAGTCGGCTGGGAAGAATGGCTACTGAACTGGAATCAGGGCTACTTTACCCCTGCGATCGACCAGGCACAAAAGCAGATGTTGAGCTACATTGCTGAGTCCATGCCCAGTAAGCCTATCGAGTTAACCGATGTTCCCTGTCCTCAGTGTCAGCACGAGATGGCAAGAATTCCGAGTCGTAAACTGACAAAGGGGTTTTTCCTGAAGTGCCAGCAATGCGGCGATAGCGTTTTGTTCTGGAGCGATCGAACGCAGCAGTGGGAATTGCCCAGAAGGCAATCTGCATCCAATTCAGCCCAATCCTCAAGCGACAAACTTACTTCCTATCCCTGTCCGGTTTGTCGTCAGCCGCTGGAAGAACACACCTACCAAAAAGACGGACAGCAAAAAATCATGCTGCGATGTTCCGATCGCACTCAAAGGCAAGACAGCAAGCACAAAGATGCAGTGTATTTCTACACAGCAAAGGGAAGTTTCTGGAGTCCCAAGTTTGGCGACCTCAACGGTGAACTGAATGGTGAACTGAATGGCGGCCCCGATCCTGCATCAAAGACTCCTGTAAAAAACAGTCCGCAAAGGCAGCAGAAAGGGTCAAGGCGAAAAGGGAGTTCAACACGCACCAGGAAAACTGTAAAGAATTCAAGTCCCTCTAATCAGGGTTAGCTGCATTTCTACTCGATGCCATTGCGAATCCCATTTCTGGTTCATCGGTAATGATGGCAGCAATTTGTCGATCGCGAGAGCGTGCTTCTGCAATAAGCTGCTGCATGACGATCGCCTCATTCACCGTCCACACCCAAAAGATTTGCGGCGAGAGCTGAGCTACGATCGGATGATCGAGAATCTGCCAATTTGGAGCCAGGAAATCAACTGCGATCGCGTTCAGTTTTTCGTTTAGCGAATTTGCATCGGGCAATAAATCGATCGTCTTCGCATCTATCAAAAAACCGATGGTGATTTGGGGACTGAGCTGTTTAACCCGATCGATCACCTCAAGCCGAAAAGACGTAATCACAAACGTCTCTAAATGCAGCGGTTGCAATGCCTCTAAAACTTCCGCTTCATAGCCGGATTCTTTGAATTTATACTTGGACGGAGAGGGGGGGATTCGAACCCCCGTTGAGTTGCCCCAAACTTGATTTCGAGTCAAGCGCATTCAACCGCTCTGCCACCTCTCCTGAGGTTGCTCAAATTATTGTACTGCATCCCCTGCAAATCGGCGAAATCCTCGATCGCTCCAGAAGGGAAATCGCTTGGCATCGCTAATCCACTGCACGGCTCCGTCTTGCTCGGTCACGTAAGTCGTGATTTGTTGGGCGTTGAGTTGGTCTTGGAGCCGTGGGGCATCGCCGGAAACGATCGCCGTTTGGGGCTGCACCTGTTTCAACAAACGAGAGTCTGTCCAGTCACCCGACCACCATAAAACGTGCGCCTGCGGTAGGGCAGGAATCAGCGCAGAAAGTTTCTCACTGCGGGGCATCAGGTCTTGCAGCAGTAGCCAGGTTTTATCCTGCACCTGCATCTGAAGGGCGATCGGACGAAAACTCAGCAGCTTAAGCTGAACGGAGCCAAGATCGATTGGTTGACCGACGGCTAGGGCAATTGCCTGTCCCTGCTGCAATCGAATGGCGCGATTGAGATCCTGATAGTCTGCGGTTGATTCTGCCCCGGCAGTGCGACTGAAAAACATAGAAATCGGCATCTGGTTTAGCAAGTCGTTCCAGGCAGCGATCGAGTCTTGATTCAGGTTGAGATCGATCGCCCAATCGAGATGATTAATTCCCTGGCGCTGAAGCAGTGGCAAAACTGTATATTGCACATCTTTTTGCCGACCAAGATTCACCAGTCCGGTTTGCCCCTGATTTTGCACCAGCAGCACTGGAGCGTTTGCCTGGAGTACGGTCAGCCGCAGCTGGGTTGAGGCATACGTAGCCGGAACCGCCACCAGCAAAATTGCCAAAACTCCCGCCAGCCACCAGTTTTGCCGCCAAGGAGAACTCCACCACACCAGCAGAACCAGAGCGTAAAGAAGCAAAATTTGCAGTGCATTGATTGAACCCGCCGCATACGCGCTTCCCGGAAGCTGAGCCCCCTTCTCTGCAAGCCAGATCAGCCACTCCGTTGGAAAAGACAGTAGCCACGCCATCCCGCTTCCGACAACTGGCAAAATCAATCCCGCTCCTGCGCTGATCATGCCGCCGATACTGACCAGAGCCACGATCGGGCTGGCAATCACATTAATCGGAATACTATAGGGCGAAACGATCCCAAACGCGCCTAGCTGAAGCGGCAGTAGCCACAAATAGGCCGCCGTGGGAACAGTGATCCAGCTTGTCAGGCGCGGCGGCAACCAATCTAGCCACTTGTCCAGCACGGGAACGGTTACGATCAGCCCCAGGGTTGCCAGAAAGCTCATCTGGAAGCCCAGATCCCAGATGGCTAAAGGATCGAATAGCAGCATCCCTGTTGCCGCAAACAGGAGGACGGGCAAAATTTTCACCCGGCGGTCGATCGTCATTGCCAGCAGCACCACGACCCCCATGACCCCTGCTCGAACTGCGGGAGCCTCTGCCCCGGTCAGACCGACATAGAAAATCAGGGCAGCGAGTCCGATTCCAAATCGAGTCCAAGGCTGCGATCGCTTTGCCAGCGACAAAATCACCCCAACCAGCAGCGTCACTTGAAATCCCGAAGCCGCTAAAACATGCGCTAATCCGACCCGGGAAAAAGCATCTTGAATGCCAAACGGCACATCGACCCCGCGCCGCCCAACCACGATCGCACTTAGCAGAGCACCGGTTCGACTTCCTGCCCCTGCCGCTTGAGCCGAGACAATCCGCCGCCGAATCGACCAAAAAAATGGCGGTGAGGAACTTTCGGTAATTCTGACTGTTTCGCCTCGAAGCCCTGTAAAGATGCCGTTTCGCCGCAAATACTGCCGAAAGTTGAACCCACCTGGATTTCCCGCAGTTCGAGGGAGATACAGCGAACCGGTGACGGCGATCGTTTGACCGGGATAGATGCGATCGGGATAAAAGGGCGTTTGGCGATCGTTGGGAACGGTGACATAAATTCTGCCTGTGACAGGGCGATTATCAAGGGTGATAGACCCTATGGGAACGGGTTGCGAAGTGCGGTTACCCGAATTTCCGTTACCCGAATTTCCCTTACCCAAACTGTTCCTTTTGCTGTGTTCCCTTTTGCTGTGTTCATCTGCCGTCTGCATCTGGGAAACTGGGAGCAGGTCAGAAACCTCAAGCTCAAACTGAACCTTCTCGCTGCGCGTCAAACGTGGGGTACTAATAATTTCACCCGTAACCGTTACCGAAGACGCCGACGAGGCATAGCGGCTAATATCGGTATCCGTCGCCTCCGGCATTCGCCAGCCAAAATATAGTCCTGCCGTAAACCCGACCAGAGCCGCAATTAGCCAAATTTTTAGCTTGGGAGCCGATCGGTTCCAGCGCGGAACAATAAACCCTGCGCCAACTCCCGCAAACAGCAACAGAATAGAACCGATGGGGATCCCGCGAACGGTTCCCGGAATCCCTGTGGCTAGTAAGCCCAGCAGATAGGCCAGACCGATGATCGCACCGCTGATTTGAGTCATAAATAAAGATCGCAGTCAGCTCTGTAAAACTGTTCTGTAAAGCTGTTTCTGCGATCGAGATTGATGACCTGAACAATAATCTGAGCAGCAATCGATCGCTAAATCGAAAGCCCCAGCTTCAAGCCAAACACTCCGTGCAGCAACAGCAACATAAAAGCAGCACTGCCCACATAAGCGTGAACTGTTCTTAGAACAGATTTAGCTTTCCCCAAACTGAGCGCAATGAACAGACCATTCAGCGTCAGCAGCAGCAGGGCGATCGATCCCGTCCAGAAGTGGGTGCTGCTGAGAATAGGCTGCTTTTGCATCACCAGCGACAGCACGCCGCCCGTGTAGCCCAGCGCGATAAACAAAAACATCAGCGGAGCCAGTTTCTTGTGATCCATCCAGTTTTTTGCAGCAACTTCTGGATCGGTTGCCAGTCGTCCACGCCAGCCTGCATAAGCCACATAGCTTCCCATCACTAGCACCACAATGCCCATCATTGCGGGATGTCCCCAATGAACAATCGGCTCTGGAAGATTCAACTCACGAAAGAATGCCGCGATCGGCTCTAACAGATCACTTAACCGTGCAGCGGATTGCTCTAACATTGCGCCCTCCAGATTGGAAGAGAGATTTTTAAAGAAATATTAAGTCTTTTTGGAGGTGGGTGAGTAGGTGGATGAGTGGATGGGCAATTTAAATTCTCGATTATCTTCAAACCACCCTTCAGCCCAACCCATTCCCAGCATCGTTAACCCTGCCAGAGTTCCCTCACAATCTCCTGACCCAGGGTTTTTAGACTAGAGCGAGCCGCAGAAAAAGTCTTAAAGGGGATCAGGGCAATTCAGCGTTTTGCAATCTCACTGAGCGTAGTCAACAGATCCTTTGTGGTAAATGGTTTTGGCAGGAAGGCGAGAAAGTCTGCATCGATTACGTCTAGACACAGTTCGCTTGGGGATAGGCCGCTCATCGCTACAATTCGCACGTCAGGATTGATCTCTTTGAGCACACGAATGGCTAATGACCCATCCATTGACGGCATCATCATATCCACAATAACAAGATGAATGGTTTCGGGATGCTGGATATACAGCGAAATTGCTTCTACGCCATCACGAGCGACTAAGGTTTGATAGCCATGGGCTTCTAGCAAGGTTTGGGTGATTTCCCGAATGGCAGCTTCATCATCTACAACCAGGACCATTTCTCCATGTCCCCTAAGCAGGTCGCTCTCTTCCGGGTTCGGGGTTACGCTGGAGGCGATCGTAGGTAAAAAAATATTGAACTGGGTGCCCTGGTTGATCTCGCTGGAAACGGTGATAAACCCCCCGTGGCTTTTAACAATGCCAATTACGGTTGATAACCCTAGCCCTGTGCCCTTGCCGAATTCCTTTGTGGTAAAGAAGGGCTCAAAGATGCGATCTATCACCTCTTGCGGAATGCCTTCACCTGTATCGGCGACGGTCAACCGAATATAGCGACCTATTCTAGCTTCTGGGTGAGCCTGAGCAAATGCCGGATCAACCTCTAAGTTTTCAGCCGAGAGCTTGAGCTGTCCCCCATTTGGCATAGCATCTCGCGCATTGATACAGAGATTCATTAACACCTGATGCAGTTGAGTGAGATCTCCTGAAACTACCCCTAGATCTGGATCAATGTAGCTAGAGATGGTAATGGATTTGGGGAACGTTTCTTCCACGATCGGCTTGATTTCCCTAAGCAGCTGCTCTGCTTGAATCAGAGTATGCTCGCCTTCAATTCCTCGTACAAACAACATCACCTGACGTATCAAATCTGCACCGCGTTTTGTATTTGTTTCGAGTAGCTCCAGCCATCGTTGACTTTGTTCATCCTGATATTTCATTGCCAACAGTTGAACTGACATCAAAATTGGCGTCAGTACATTGTTCAGGTCATGGGCAATCCCGCTTGCTAAAGTACCCAGACTTTCCATACGCTGCGATCGCAAAAGCTGTCGTTCAAGCTGTTTGCGTTCGGTCACATCCTGGATCAGAACATAAGTTCCTCGAACTTCTTCTCCATCAACTTCTCCATCAATTTCTCCATCAAAATGAGGAACATAGGTAATTTCAAGATGATGTAACTTATTATGACGAGGCATCGTGTTTTCAAACATGACGGTTTGTCCCGACAGTGCCAGCGTCAGCTTTGGCAGCAATTCCTCATACAGGGCTTCGCCCATCAGGTCGCGCAAATGTTGATTTTCGAGTTCCTCGCGGGGAAGCTGAAACCACTCTTCATAGCCGCGATTGACAAAGCGATAGTAGTGGTCGCGATCGATATAAGAGATCATCACGGGTAGCGCATCGGTGATCAGCCGCAGGTGTGCCTCGCGCCGCCGTACCATTGCTTCTGCCTGGATGCGCTCCTGAATTTCCTGTTCGAGCCGAGCGTTTTGTTCCTGCACTTGGCAGGTGAGGTTTCGCAGGTTCAGGTGAAGCTGAATTCGAGCAAGCACCTCTTCTTGCTGAAAGGGTTTGGTGATGTAGTCTACCGCTCCCAGCTGTAGTCCTCTGACTTTATCCACAGTGTCTGAAAGGGCAGTCATGAAGATAATTGGTGTATCTTTCGTCGATGCCTGAGATTTCAAGATGCGGCAGGTTTCAAACCCATCCATTTCCGGCATTAAAATATCCAGCAGGATTAAGTCAGGTTTGGCATATTCCACCTTTTGCAGGGCGCTCT
>NZ_JACJOR010000008.1:0-2124 GCF_014695615.1 Leptolyngbya sp. FACHB-711 | reverse complement strand
CGGATCAAAAAGGAGTTATAAGTTGTGCCGTTTTGCAGCTCAAATTCAATGTCAAAGCGATCGCGATCCCAGTCAAGCGATCGAATTGCTGTCGTGTTATCGGCTATTTCTAAGGTTTGGAGCGTTAAGCGGCTTTGAATGCGCTCAGTAAGTGCTACCATGTCTGACTTTCCTCACTAACGGGCGAGCCTTGTCCTGTCATTACCCCATTATTGCTCTGCTGACTAGTTTTTTGTAAAGTTTTAATAAGTAAATCTACTTATTATCTCTGCTTATCAATTCTCCCATAAGGGTGACGCAAACTTAATCAATTTCTGACGTGAGGAAGCTAATAGACGCGGCTACCGTCGTTTTAAGGGTATTTTTGCCGTGGCTACGAGCATGTTGCATTCTGTCTCAGAAACGAAAGATTCCCTTGTAAACTGTAAACGGGTTAAATATAAGCATTAAGATTGATGCGCTCAGAAAGAATTAAAGATCCTTGCTTATAATCTGTACAGGAATCTTTTCATTCCTCAACGGTTCTAGAACATCTCTATCAAAACTCTTAAAAGATGCCTCGTATTCTTGTCATCGATGATGACCCTGCAATTGCCGAACTCGTCGCCGTAAATCTGGAAATGGCTGGCTATGATGTCAGTCAAGCTCCAGATGGCATCAAAGGACAAGCCCTTGCGCTTCAGCTCATTCCAGACCTGATCATGCTGGATTTGATGCTGCCTAAGGTCGATGGATTTACGGTTTGCCAGCGTCTCCGGCGTGACGAACGAACTGCTGATATTCCCGTCTTGATGTTGACGGCTCTTGGGCAAACCCAAGACAAGGTAGAAGGATTCAATGCAGGGGCAGACGACTACCTGACGAAACCCTTTGAAGTCGAAGAAATGCTGGCGCGAGTGCGTGCCCTGCTCCGACGAACCGATCGCATTCCTCAGGCTGCTAAGCACAGCGAAATTCTTAACTTTGGTCCGCTGACGCTTGTTCCCGAACGGCTAGAGGCGATCTGGTTTGACCATACGGTAAAGCTGACTCATCTAGAGTTTGAGCTGCTCCACTGCCTGCTTCAGCGACACGGACAAACCGTTTCCCCCAGCGAAATTCTCAAAGAAGTCTGGGGCTACGACCCGAATGATGACATTGAAACGATTCGGGTTCACGTTCGTCACCTGAGAACTAAGCTGGAGCCCGACCCACGCCATCCGCGCTATATCAAAACTGTCTATGGGGCAGGATATTGCCTGGAACTGCCTGCACTGCCTCAGGAAGGCGAGATTGCCTGAGCAAATTCTTTTTCCAGAATGCCTGTTCTACAAGAGGCGATCGAAGTCGTTTCCTTTGTGGTTGATACGCTGACTCCTACTCCAGCGCGTTGAACTCCGATCGATAGCTCACTGTTCCATGGCAGCCCTTAAGGGCATCCGCTGCTAGCTCTACTACCATAAACGCTTCTTCTGGGACGTTGTATTCACATTTCAACCCCTTTTCGCGGGCTGGAACAAACCCAAATCGGGAATAGTATGCCGGGGAGCCCAGCACGACAACAGCTTGACAGCCCAACCGATCGCACTCTACTAAACCCTGGCGAATCAGCAGTGCCCCAATTCCCCGTCGCTGATAGCCGGGTAGAACCGCAACGGGTGCAAGCCCAAGCACGAAGGCATCCGCACATTCCCCGCAGGCTCGATCGACGTTGGGCTGGGTGCGAATCGTGACTGGACTGAAGAAAATGTGTCCGACGATTTGCCCAGATTCAGTCGCAATGAGGGAAAGCGTAGAAGCGGCTCCCCGAAGTCGATCGACTAAATTTGCCTCGTCTTCTCGCCCGAATGCCGCAAGATTGACTTTGCGAATGGCTTCTATATCCTCTGGTTGCTCAGCTCGGACTTCCATAATTTCCTAAGTTCTCAGTTTTGGAATCTGAAGCAGTTCTAGGTCTTGAGCAATGTACGGGTTTCCTGAGCCGCTGCCTGGAGTGCAGCTTCAATCGACATCCGATCGGTGAGGGCAGCACTAAGATAACGCTGGAGAATATCGGAAGCCTGGGCATATTGGGCGATCGGCGGACGCAAAACTGCCTGTTCTACCACCTGCTGCATTGGCGAGAAATAGGGGTATTTTGCCAGC
>NZ_JACJOR010000079.1:0-6649 GCF_014695615.1 Leptolyngbya sp. FACHB-711 | reverse complement strand
TATGAATTTTTGTAACGCTATCTAGCTTCACGATTTTCTAACGAGTGGGATGAACCAACGTTCCCGAAACCCTCTCTAATCGGGAAAGTCCTATGTTTTACATAGAACAATTATCGTATCAGAATTGCCTCGAAACCCGGATCTGTCAATGTTTTCGCCATGCAATATGCCTTCTAGCTATGTTACATTTATTGACGGTGGATAATATTCTTCGGAACTCTGGTTTCATGTTTACAAAGCAGGTAACTGACTCTAAAGTCTATCAGTGGTTTCAGGAGCGTCTGGAGATTCAAGCCCTTGCGGACGATATCAGCAGCAAGTATGTCCCGCCCCACGTCAATATCTTCTATTGCCTGGGTGGCATTACGCTGACCTGCTTCCTGATCCAATTTGCGACTGGTTTCGCAATGACCTTTTACTACAGGCCAACCGTTGCAGAAGCATTTACCTCGGTGCAGTATTTGATGACCGATGTGAACTTTGGTTGGCTAATTCGCTCCATTCACCGCTGGTCTGCCAGCATGATGGTGCTGATGATGATCCTGCACGTCTTCCGCGTTTATCTGACGGGCGGCTTTAAGAAACCCCGTGAGCTGACCTGGGTAACAGGCGTAATTCTGGCAGTGATCACCGTGTCTTTTGGCGTGACGGGCTATTCGCTTCCCTGGGACCAGGTAGGCTATTGGGCAGTTAAGATCGTGTCGGGTATTCCTGAAGCGATTCCGGTTGTCGGTACGACCATGGTGGAGCTGCTGCGCGGTAGCTCGAGCGTGGGTCAAGCCACCCTGACTCGTTTTTATAGCCTGCATACTTTTGTGCTGCCCTGGGCGATCGCAGTGTTTATGCTGCTGCACTTCCTGATGATTCGTAAGCAGGGAATTTCCGGTCCTTTATAAATTCTGAATTTAGGTCTAATTCGGTCTGATTCAGCTCCTGACAGGTATCGACTTGGGCTAAAGCCTAGCGAAAATCCTGTTATTCTTTGACCAAAACGTTTCTGAAAGATCCTCAAGGAGAGCATTCAGCATGGCAACTCTGAAAAAGCCGGATCTTGCCGATCCCGTACTTCGTGAGAAACTGAAGAAGGGCATGGGTCACAACTATTATGGTGAACCCGCTTGGCCCAACGACTTGCTTTACGTCTTCCCCGTTGTAATTCTGGGTACGCTTGCCTGCTGCACCGCACTAGCAGTGCTTGACCCGGCAATGGTAGGCGAACCGGCAAACCCCTTCGCTACGCCGCTCGAAATTCTGCCGGAGTGGTATCTGTACCCCGCATTCCAAATTCTGCGAATTCTGCCGAACAAGCTGCTTGGAATTGCGCTGCAAACAGCAATTCCGCTCGGCCTGATGCTGGTTCCGTTTATCGAGAGCGTTAACAAGTTTCAAAACCCCTTCCGTCGCCCCGTAGCAACCACCGTATTCCTCTTCGGTACGCTGGTCACACTGTGGCTTGGGATTGGCGCAACCTTCCCGATCGACAAATCCCTGACGCTGGGTTTGTTCTAGGTTTTCCCTTACAAACTAAATCATTCAAACGCCTGTGTTCTGGTCTGAGCGGTTTTACCCCGTTTTAACAAGAGCGCAGGTGTTTTGTATTAATTCGGAAAATGGATTAGGCAAATATCAAACTGCCACAAGGCGTGAGTTTCACAGGTAATCTGTCGATACTAAAGGCGAACAAAAAGCCTAAGTCGATCGCTTCTATGCGCCTCTCCCTCAAGCCACAAGCTTCTGACACCCGAAATCGGACTGCTGCACCGTATCTATTTGTCTTTCTGGAAGTGTTCTCACAGGAGGGGGGCATTCAGTCTTACGTTCAGGACATTTTGCAGAGCTATTCTGCCCAGACAGATTTGCCGCCTGCTCAAGTGCTGCTGCTGCGCGATCGTCCTACAGACTTACCCTTATCTCTGCCTCAGCTCTCGTTTCAGAGCTTTTACGACGAGTCTTCTCCGCGCGGACGGCTACGCTTCACGTTCGCCCTGCTCAAATCCTTGATTCAGCACAAACCCCAGCGGGTATTTTGCGGACATATCAAGCTTGCGCCGCTGGTAAAGCTGCTCTGTCAACCGCTAGGCATTCCCTACACAGTGCTGACTTACGGCAAAGAAGTTTGGAAACCCCTTGCTTCCAGGGAAAGAACTGCCCTTCAGCAAGCCGATCGGCTCTGGACGATTAGCCGCTATAGCCGCGATCGAGCCTGTGCTGCAAATGGCATTGATCCAGCGAAAGTGCAAATTTTGCCCTGTGCTGTGGATGACGAGCGATTTACACCCGGTGAGGCTGCTTCCACGCTGATCGAACGCTACCAGCTTGCAAACTCCACGGTCATCATGACGGTGGCGCGGCTTTGGTCGGGGGATATTTACAAAGGGGTGGATGTAACGCTGCGGGCACTGCCCACGATCGTACAAGCGATTCCCAACGTGAAATATCTGGTGATTGGGCGGGGGGACGATCAGCCGCGACTGGCACAGTTGGCGATCGATTTGGGGGTAAGCGATCGGGTGATTTTTGCCGGGTTTGTGCCGACAGCGGATCTAGTAGAGCATTACCGTTTAGCCGATGCCTATGTGATGCCTTCTCAGGAAGGGTTTGGCATTGTGTATCTGGAAGCGATGGCTTGTGGTGTGCCTGTAGTTTCAGGGGATGCGGATGGATCGGCTGACCCGTTGCAGGATGGAAAGCTGGGCTGGCGAGTGCCTCACCGAGATTCCAATGCAGTTGCAGATGCCTGTATTGCGCTGCTCCAGGGGAGTGGTTCCGCTGGGGAAACGGGTTTACATCGTCGCTGTGATGGAATGTGGCTACGTCAGCAAACTCTGGAGCAGTTTGGTCGCCGTGCCTTCGCTCGCCAGCTTTATGCGCTCGTACAGGAAGGTTAGATTCCCCCATCGCAATTCTGCGATCGCAACCAGGATGTTTTATCTTGGAAGAAGTTACCCCGGCTGAAAGATGCTGCCGCTTACTGAAACTGGCAAACTGGGGTGGGTTAGGCCGGGCAAGGGCAGGAGGTTAAGGTGAATCAAAACGGCATGAAAAGCCTGCAATTTAATTTTTCAGGATTTAGCTTCTGGCTAACCCTCCTGGCACTGATCTGGCTACTGGGTTCGATCGGGCTGGGATGGGTGGTCAAGTCTGTTATTGTTTTGGCTGGTTTAGTTGTCGTTACGCCCTTACTGGCGTTCATCGGATTTCGCTGGTGGATCAAGCGAAACCTTGTCGTCGATTGCTGTCCGGTATGTGATTACGAATCTGCCGCAATTAACGGCACTCAGCTCCGTTGTCCAAGCTGTAGCGAACCGCTTCAGGTTGAAAAACGGCATTTTCATCGGCTTACCCTGCCTGGAACGGTGGATGTGACGGCGATCGAAGTGCCTGTAAAGCAAATCGAAGACAATTAGCTCGAACTTTCTACCGATGGAACAAACACCTTTAACGCCTGTGGCACGACGCGAAAATGAGCGGGAGCCTGGGTTGTGATTTCCCCATCGGTATTAATCGGTAAACGTCGGCGGGTCTGCACTTTCACCTCGCGGCAGGAGAAACCATCGACAAACGACCAGCTTGTTTGATCGCCCGATCGCATAGCTGGCAAAATCGCAAAAAGCTGCCACCAATGTTTCAGGTTCAGACTGTAGACATCAAGCTGCTGATCGTCGATTGTTGCAGTGCTGGCAACGGTCATTCCGCCACCATAGTATCGTCCGTTGCCAACGGCAATCTGAATGGTTTTAACTCGTCGATGTTCTCCGGTATCCAGCACCAGTTCAGCCCAGAAGGGACGCGAATGCCTTAGAGCTTGGATTGCGGCGATCGGATAAGCGAAAACGCCCCATTTTTGCTTGGTGTCTTTGTTGAGTTTGCGCGTAATCTGCACACTCAAGCCGATGCTGGCAACGTTGAAGAAATATTTGCCGTTGACCCAACCCACATCGATCTGCTCGATCTTTCGTTCAGTAATTATTTGGCAGGCTTCGGCGAGCGTGGTGGGAATGTTGAGAGTCCGTGCCAGATCGTTTGCAGTTCCAAGCGGCAGAATTCCGAGGGGGAGCTGCGTCTCGACTAGACCGGGGATTGCAGCATTCAGCGTCCCGTCGCCGCCGCCAATAATCACACAGTCCACGCTGTCCTGATGCTGTCGAATTAGGTTGGCAATCATGCCCGGATTTTTGGGCGTCGCCTCAATCCATTCCAGCCCGCTCTCGCGCAGATAATCGATCGCCTCCTCTAGCTTGTCTTTTCCGTGGCGCGATTGACGGTTGACCAGCAGCAGTGCTTTCACAAGCCCACCTCACAAGCGACAGTAGACCATCACTATCGGATAAATGGGGTGAGTCTAGAATCCTTCAACTGAGAGATTAATTACAGGCTGCGCTTTTTGCGATCGGGATTAGAACACCTGCCTAAGTCCCAAATTTGCCCTCATTCCCAGTTCTTTATGCCTTTTGCAAAATCAGCCAGCCCCAGAGTGAAGCTAGGGCGGCTGAGAAAATTTCCAGAGTGAGATTTATTTAATTGCGAGAATCCGAGAAACAGATAAAACCCAATTATGGATTCTCAGAGGGTGGTGCAGGATTTGGGCTGGACGTTGACGAGTCACTGTCAGAAGACCGTTGAGCGTTTGACTCCGGCTGAGTTAGCTCAGACTCCTGAGTCGGGGCAGGGTTAGGAACTGTGATATTGATATCAGGAGCCTTCACATCAGGAGCTTGAGGCTGAGCCGGAACAATTTCTCGGGTTCGCTCAATGACTGTATTTTGGCGTGGAGCTTGCGATTCGGACGGGCGATTAAAAAAGGCGTAAGCTGCAATTCCTGCACCGACTAAACCTGCGATCGCAATTCCAAGGGCAACACCACTTACCGCACTGCTGTTCTCTCGATCGCTCTGAGCCTGCCGCCGTAGCTCATTCTCATAAACTTCCCGATCGCGTAAATTGCTCATGTTCAATTCCTCCTCGATCTCAAAAGCATTGGGATGTACAAAAACGTGTGTAATGAAACAAGAATCCTTTTGACATTCAACAGATCTTGTTGTTGGAAATTTCCAATCTGTTGCACCCGTAGTTCCAAAATAGCCATTCAGTACCAACGACTTATTACACCTAGAGGAAGGTAGCTTTCTATACCGCAGGAATGGAATAAAGCAGTACATAGCCGTGAGATGACTGTCAAATGAGTTAAAACATGGCAAAATCAGGCTTCGGTTCTTTGACTCGAAATTGGGTGGTTAGGTTATGTCCGCAGCATGGCTTGCACTGCTGAAACAGCATCGATCGATCGCAGTGATTCGCGCCCTCGAACTGGCAGTGGGAATCGAGATGGCAAACGCAACGGCGGCAGGCGGAATGCGGCTGATTGAAATTACCTGGAACAGCGATCGTCCCCATCATCTAATCCAACAGATCCAAAATGATTTGCCAGATTGTGTGATTGGAGCCGGAACGTTGCGATCGACCGATGAGGTGCAGCAGGCGATCGAGGCGGGGGCACAGTTTTTGTTTTCGCCGCATACGGATTTTTCGATGATTGAAGCGGCAGTGCGGCGGGAGATTCCGATCGTGGCAGGGGCGCTGACCCCGACGGAAATTATGCAGGCATGGCAGGCAGGGGCAGCCTGTGTCAAGGTTTTTCCAATTCAGGCGGTGGGTGGCGCAAGCTATATTCGCAGTTTGCAGGAGCCGCTCGGCGGAATTCCGCTGATTCCTACCGGAGGCGTGACGATCGACAATGCAGCGGAGTTTATTCGTGCAGGCGCGATCGCTGTAGGGCTGGCAGGACAGCTTTTTCCAAAACAGGCGATCGAGGCAGGCGACTGGTCAATCGTTGAGGCGCGATCGAAGCAACTGGTCGAAAATTTGCGAAGCGTTTAGTCTGAACCGGGATTGTACGGACAATAAATCGAAATGGGTAACCGATTTTCGTCAAGCTCAATGATCCAATCAACCCATTCAGGCTGAGACAGAAGCGGCGGGATAAACAGCTCAGGGTGAAGCGATCGCCAGAAATACTGCACAAATTCCTCGATTTCGGTATCACTCATGCCCGGTTTTCCGGTCGCTTTCATCATGTGTTCTGCTTCTTTGCGCCATTGCAGCGTCAATCGATAATCTACTGGATTCAGCACAATCAGGCGATCGAGTTCGTCCCACAGCGGCAAGTAGTCTTGTAACCGATCGTTGATGTCACGGGCAAAGGTGCGGTCAGACTCGCTGATAATCGGCGACGGGGCATGGTTAAACAAAGCCGGAGCGATCGGACGCACCCCCACAAACCAGCCTTCAAACAGCACCACATCAGCAGCCGTAAGCCTTTCTGGCACAATTCGATCGCCTGCCCCTTGATGCAGCGACTTGTCAAAGCGAGGCACGGCAACCGCATGCTGCGGGCTAACCTGTCTGAGCTGCTTCAGAACCGATAATCCCAGCGAGACATCATGTGTGCCCGGAGGACCACGCCAGCGATAGCGAGGGTCAAACTGCTGAAGCTGAAGTCGATCGGCATAGGTTTTATAAAGGTCGTCGATCGATAAACGACAAACCTGAAGTTCCATCTCTGCCAAAATTTCAGTCAGGATAGCGGCAAGGGTCGTTTTACCCGTTCCCTGCCCGCCCAGAATCCCGAGAATTAGCGTTTTCTGCTGCC
>NZ_JACJOR010000078.1:0-5573 GCF_014695615.1 Leptolyngbya sp. FACHB-711 | reverse complement strand
CTGGGAACAGATGCGAAAGATGTGCTGTCTGGAACAGGCGGTAATGACCGGATCAAGGGACTCAGAAATAATGATACGTTGGACGGTAAGGCAGGTCGTGATATTTTGCTGGGTAATGAGGGTAAAGATACTCTGCGCGGCAAAGGCGGTGATGATCGGCTAGTCGGTGGTTTCGGCAATGATAGTTTGATCGGCGGAAAAGGTCGCAATATCTATATCGGTGAGCAAGGGCAGGATACATTTGGGATTGAACAAGGCGGACTTGCCATTATTCAAACTTATCAGGATAGCCGCGATCGTCTACAGTTGTTGAACGGATTGAAGTTCAGCAATTTAGAGGTCGTGCAACGAAATGATGATGTGGCGATCGAATTGAACGGTAAAACGCTAGCGGTTCTTAACAACAGTAATGCAATACAGATAACAGGAGCTGACTTTATCTAAATGCTACTGAATGATCGGAAAGTGGCGATCGTAACGGGTGGAGAACAAAAAATCTATTACCTTCCGAATCGACTGCGTGATACAGATATTTCCACACATCCCTAATTTTGATATACGTCTCGTCCACCTTCCAGGAATCAGTCGTCGGCTTTAACTGTCCCCACTACAAGAGTCATCGGCTCCGGTCACGCTGGTAGTTGATACTTCTGTGCCCCTAGCAGTCGGTCAAGCCAGATGTCGTATGAGTTATATGTGAACCTAAGGGTTGTGTCGCAAAAAACAGCCAATGGTAAAGTGAGCAGGCTCAAACTTCTCCCCTTGCCCTCCGATGTCTACTGCTGCTCTGTTTAAGTGGCAGCACTTTCTGCCTGAAATCATCCTGCTCAATGCCCGCTGGTACTGCTGTTACTCCCCCAGCTATCGAGACCTGGAGGAGATGATGCAGGAGCGGGGGATGGGAGTGGATCATTCGACGATCAATCGTTGGGTGCTGAAGTATGCGCCAGAGCTGAACAAACGGATTCGACCGCATCTAAAGCCAACGAACGATTCCTGGAGGGTGGACGAGACGTATATCAAAGCCAAGGGCGTGTGGAAGTATTTGTACCGAGCGGTCGATTCAGAGGGTAACACGCTGGACTTTATGCTGAGTGCCCAGCGGGGTGGCAAGGCAGCTGCCCGGTTCTTGCGCAAAGTGCTCAAGAGTCAGCACACTCAAGCTCCACGAGTGATTACAGTGGACAAGAATGCGGCTTACCCAGTGGCAATAGACGCTCTCAAAGCAGATGAGACGATGGAAAAAGAGACCAAATTAAGGCAGGGCGGATATTTGAATAATGGGATTGAGCAAGAGCATCGATCGATTAAACGCGTTGTGAAACCGATGATGGAATTTAAGACGTTCAACAGCGCGAGAAGCACTTTGCATGGGATCGAGGCGATGAACATGGTCTGCAAAGGACAAGTAAACGGCATCAAACAAGGGGACAGGATGTCTCAAGTAAAATTTATCGAAGCGATCTTTAGAATTGCTGGTTACGAGAATGCAGACGATACCATCGTTTGTCCTTAACAAGTTCTTGCGACACAACCCCTCCTGAAAGCCCTGTAAACTCAAGGTTCTAGCTTTAGCATTGTTTATTGTTTCAATGCTACTTAAACCCGGACTGCCATAGATTAACAATCGTTCCGAATTAAAGCGTCTGCCAGAAATAGGTGCCAAGATGGGGATGATTTTCCTGATCGTCCGTCATGTTGAACGTTTACTGGCTCTGTTTCGCGATCGGTGGGGCATTTGTACTTCTGGCTGTCCTGGGTGGACTTGACGGCGCAGATTTTGGCGATGCTGATGTTCCCTTCGATCCCGATGTAGAGCTGTTGGATGCAGCCGATTGTCCTCAGCAAGCTTCTATCTACCAGCAAAACTCTTGGTCTTCCGCGCTCCGTATCTTCAGTAGCCTCAAGTTTTGGACGTTCAGCATTTGTTTCTTTGGGCTGACCGGGCTGGTATTATCCCACCTTTCTTTTTCTGTGGCTCCACTGGTAGTAGCGATCGTTTCCGTCCTGATGGGCATCCTATGCGGAGCTCTCGTTGCAGGTAGTCTGCGGGCATTACGCCAGCAAAAATCGAATAGCCTGATTCGGTCTGATGATTTAGTGGGATTAACTGGAACGGTCGAGCTACCGTTTGACAAGGAGAGTCGCGGGAAGGTGCGGTTACAGATTAAAGGGAACTTGATCGATTCGATCGCCTATACCAGTGACGATAAATCCTTGAACGTGGGAGACCGAGTGCTGGTCATTGGCAGAGAGCAGAATCGCCTGTGGGTTGTAGCCGCAGAGAGTTTAGGTGAGGAGGATAAGAATCTGGGATAGAGGGTTAAACGAGTACTGAACCAGTGATAGCGCAGCTTCTTAGAAGCAGTGCTAGTACATCAAAAAAGAAGCGATTTTTCCGATTTAATGATTAGATAGCAGAATGTGATGAGCAAACAATTTACTGAACCTAGATATCAATTCAAAGCAGCACAGACATCGGAAGGTGTAACCGTTGAAATTGCTCAGGCGAATATCGGAGGAGAGAATCGAACAAACGACTCATCCTCTTTGCTGTCGATGGCTCCGCTGTTTGGACTATCTATCCTGGGAGCCATTCTGTTTGTCTGGTTTGTCAAATGCTTCATGCAGATCTGCAATCCCAACGAAATCTTAATTCTATCGGGGCGTAAGCATCGAACCAAGGAAGGGCAAGAAGTTGGCTATCGGGTCATCTTTGGCGGACGCACGATCGTCATACCCATTCTGGAAACCGTGACACGGATGGACTTAACTACGATGCCCGTTCCGGTAGAAGTCAAAAATGCGTATTCTAAGGGCGGTATTCCGCTGCGAATCCAGGCGATCGCCAATGTCAAAGTATCCAGCGATCCGGTTGTAGTCGGCAATGCAATCGAGCGGTTTTTGGGACGCGATCGGTCTGAAATTTCCCGTGTGGCGCGCGAAACCCTGGAAGGCAACTTGCGGGGCGTTGTTGCCATGCTCACGCCGGAACAGATCAACGAAGATCGACTACAGTTTGCTGAACGTATGGCTGGAGATGTGTCGCGGGATCTGGCAAAACTGGGCTTGCAGCTGGACATTCTCAAAATTCAAAGCGTTGCTGACGATGTGGACTATCTCAGCTCGATTGGACGCAAGCGCATTTCTCAGATTGTCCGAGATGCCGAAATCGCGGAAGCGGAAGCAATGAGCCAGGCAGAGCGGATTGAAGCAGACTGTCACCAGCAGGCAGCGGTGGCAAAATCCCAAGCACTGGCAGTCATTCAGCAGAAGCAGAACGAGCTACGCAAAATTAAGGCAGAACTGGAGCAGCAGGCACGATCGGAAGAAGAACGAACCAAAGCTGCCGAAAAGGAAGCCCGTGCTCGTGCGGAACAGGAGCTTCAAACGGTTCGCGCTGAACTGGAGCGGTTACGTCTGGAAGCGGATCAGGTTCTTCCTGCTGAGGCGGAGAAACAGGCAAAAGCATTGCAGGCAAAAGGCAGTGCGGCTCAGCTTGCAGAAAATGCCAAAGCAGCAGCACTGGTCAACGATATGCTGTCCAAAGTGTGGCAGGAAACGGGAGTCGATGCGGCAGAAGTCTTTCTGATTCAGCAGATTGAGATGGTGCTGCAAGAAGCGGCAAAAATTCCAACTCGGTTGAATCTGCAACAGGTGAGCGTAATCGACAACGGTGACGGCAAGGCACTCGCGAGCTTAATCAACGTCTATCCCGAAGTTGTGCGTCAATTCCTCGATCGCGTTGATCAAACTTTGGGCATCGATGTCGCCGCTACGCTAAAACATCGCAACGGTTATAACGGTCATAAGGGCCATAAGGGTTACAACGGAGAACAGTCATGATTGAGGCACTCGTCGCTTTACTGGCAATTTTAGGAGCGGGAACCGGAACCGGATTTTTCGTCATTCGCAACCTGTATTACATCTGCCAGCCCAACGAAGTGCTGATTTTTGCAGGCAGTTCTCACGAGCTTGGCGACGGTCGTAAGGTGGGGTATCGCCTGGTGAAAGGCGGCAGCAGTGTGCGAGTTCCGCTGTTAGAGCGGGTGCTGCGCATGGATTTAACCAATATGATTATTGATCTGCGTGTATCGAACGCCTACTCCAGAGGCGGCATTCCGCTGACGGTGGAAGGGGTAGCAAACATTAAAATTGCGGGGGAAGAACCTGCGATCCATAATGCGATCGAGCGTTTGCTGGGGAAGAGCCGCCAGGAGATTGAACAAATGGCAAAGGAAACCCTGGAAGGGAATCTGCGCGGCGTATTAGCAAGCCTGACACCAGAGCAGGTGAACGAAGACAAAATTGCGTTTGCGAAAAGCCTGCTGGACGAAGCTGAAGAAGATCTGGGCAAACTGGGACTGGTGCTGGATACGCTGCAAATCCAGAATATTTCCGATGATGTGCGCTACCTCAATTCGATCGGGCGCAAACAACAAGCAGATATGCTGCGCGATGCCCGGATTGCCGAAGCTAAGGCAAAATCTGAATCGTCAATCCAAACGGCTGAGAACGAAAAAATTACGGCACTGAGCCGGATTGAGCGTGATACCGGGATTGCAAGAGCGGATGCCGATCGCCGAGTGAAAGATGCCATTACCAAACGCGATGCCGTAATTGCAGAAGCCCTGGCAGAAATTGCTTCAGAACTGGTGCGGATTCAGGCTGAAGTGCCTGTCCAGCACGAACGGATCAAGCAGGTTGAACAACAACTCCAGGCTGATGTTGTAGCCCTCGCAGAAGCAGGCTGTAAGGAAGCGATCGCCCGTGCGCAGGGGAATGCTTCCCAAATTATCGAAGAAGGGAAAGCAAGAGCTGAAGGAACCCGCCGTCTGGCAGAATCCTGGCGATCGGCTGGACCCAACGCCCGCGATATTTACCTGCTTCAGCGACTGGAAACCTTGCTCAAAACGCTCACCGAGGCTGTACCGGATGTCACGGTACACAATCTGACAGTGATTGATGCTCAGGGCGGCACGACAGCCACCAAACTCGCTGCCTTTATAGAGCAGTTCCAACAAACGACGGGCGTTGATTTATCAGAAACTCTACAACGTTTGACGAGTTCTCAGCAGCTTCCTTCAGAGCTCAGTACGGGACAAAAGCTTGCAAAGGAAGAGCAGGAAAGGGTTTCATGAGAATTACCACATTCCAACTATGAAACCCTATGAATCAGATTACTCGAATCCAGTAAACCTTGCAGCCCATCTGGGTTGGCACGGTGCACGATCCAGCTTTTTAGCTCTCTTTCTAGTCGCGGTTTTTAGTGGTGCATTAAACTAAGGTGGGATAGGTAGCAATGGCGTGCCAATTCTATGCTCGCGTCGTTAATCCAAAACCAGGAGGGGAACGATATCATTGCTTATGGCGGTGTAACCTTTGTATCGGCTCTCATCCAACACAAGCTTATTGATGAGTTTTATTTGTTTATTAATCCAGTTGCAATTGGTAATGGAATGACTATTTTCAGAGAACTTGACCGTAGACAAGATTTGACATTAGTAAAATCAACATCATTTGAATGTGGTATTGTTGCTCTGAATTACGAGCCGAAACGCAGTTAGGAGATA
>NZ_JACJOR010000077.1:0-6351 GCF_014695615.1 Leptolyngbya sp. FACHB-711 | reverse complement strand
GGAAAGACTATCAACCCAAAAGCCTGCCATAAAAAGCACGATACCAACTAGCGGCACTACCCCCCGATCGACCATTTGAGCCGCAAAATTGATTTGCCATTGGCGATCGGCAATCTGGTAAGGAATCGGCAGAATCAGAATATCGATTAGGGCTGCCAGGGTGACTACAATACCCACAATTTTGAGGGCGCGAGACACCAGAACCGAGTAGGGGCGTTGGTTTGGAGCTTGTTTCAAAGTCATGGTTCAGTAATGTTTGACGGCAACGGACTTCATTCTGGAGTGCAAGGGGCTTCAAAGCAATCGGGATGCAACAGTGGAGCAACAGCGACTCTTCAGTGTAGCTTTCCCTGCCGTCTAAAAAACGCATCAGCTTACAGGAAAACTGCGGTTAGAGCTGAAAGAATTGAGTACATCGTCACTCCTGCTTTAAAAATTTGCCTACACTATTGAGTAAATAAAATCATTCGGCACATTCAGTGCGGCTCATTCCGGGCTTAGACTGCATGACCGATCGCGATAGGGTGTCGAGGAGGATGACGTGAGTAAGCACATTGAAGTTTTGCCAGACTCAAAAGCATTGATTCAACGATCGCTCGAGCTCGTGCTGGAAAAACTGCGACAGGCGATTGCTGAACGGAACACGGCGACGATCGCCCTCTCAGGGGGCAGCACGCCGAAACCACTTTACGAAGCTCTTGCCCGACAGGATTTGCCCTGGGAAAAACTTCAGATTTTTTGGGGCGATGAGCGATATGTACCCCACGACCATCCCGATAGCAACGCTCTAATGGCACGACAGGCATGGCTGGATAAAGTTCCGATTCCGGCTGCAAATATTCATCCCATGCCAACTGACGAATCCGATCCAAATGACGCAGCTGCCCGATACGATCGCGAACTGCGGCAGTTATTAAAGCTCGAGCAGGGTCAATTTCCTCAGATTGACGTGATGCTGTTGGGCATGGGTGACGATGGACACACCGCTTCTCTGTTTCCCCGTACGAATGCGCTGCAAGTGTGCGATCGGCTCGTCACCGTGGGCAACAAAGACGGCCAGCCTCGAATTACCCTGACCATTCCAGTGATTAACGAATCGAAAGCAATCATTTTCGTCGTTGCAGGTGAAAACAAGCAGGCTGCCCTTGCCCAAATCTTTGCGCCTGACCCCGATACTGAAACTTATCCATCGAGCCTGATTCATCCTGAGCATGGCGAACTGTGGTGGTTGCTTGATCAAGCAGCAGGAGCAAACCTACCGCAAGCTTAAAGGCAGTGATAAAGTACGTAGGATAAATAAGGCACAAAGCAAATAAGATAGAGTCAGCGTCACCACCGGGAGACAGGGCATGATCGTTTGTCCGAACTGCAACCACCAGAATCCAGATGCCGCGATTCAGTGCGAAGCGTGCTACACGCCCCTGCCTGCCATGATGAGCTGCCCTAACTGTGGCGCGTCTGTTCAAACGGATGCAAGCTTCTGTGGTCAGTGTGGCTCTAGTCTTGAAGTAGGTTCAGCGCAAATGCCGCCCGACGCCGTGCCAGCAACTATTTCGCCTGATCTGGACATTCCTGATCTGTCTGTCCTTGACCCCCTGGTGTCTCCTGACCCGCTTGTGTCTCCGGTGTCCTCTGCCGCAGCACCTCAGTCAGCTGCACCTCAGCCTGATAATCCTCCCCCGATAACACCGCCTGCGATCGCTGCAACCGAGCCATTTGTGACCCCGGCTTTCCCTGCAAGTGCTGCGGGAATCGGCTCTAAAACTCAGCTCCAGACTCAAGCCGTCCGTTTACTGCACGTTCAGACTAATACTGCGATCGAGCTTTCCCCCGCTCTGACGGTTATCCACATCGGCAAACCCAACGATCGCATCCCGCCGGATGTAGATGTTTCAGGGTTTCCCAATTCTGAAGTTGTCTCTAGAATTCATGCAGATATTCGCGTCGAAGGCGACCTCTACTATATTGAGGATGTGGGCAGCTCGAATGGCACTTATATCAACAATACGCCCCTGCCCCCAGGCAATCGTCATCGGCTCCGATCGGGCGATCGCGTTGCGCTAGGAAAAGGAGATAAGGTTTCTTTTTTGTTTCAGGTTTCATAGGCGAGCAACGATGAAAGGCAAATCAACTCCTTTTTCTTTCTGCTGCTGTTCTTGCTCGTGCCGCCCCTCAAGGATGGAACCTTAATTTTGAATTTGCTATGATTTCTTCTCTAAGTGCTCTTACCCTCCTTTGTGTAGTTGTGTGATCATTCTGTCTCTTCTCCACCCCGTCAAGCAAATCCCGGTGCAGGTCTGGACATTTTCAGACTCGGAATCTGTGATTCGCATCGGTCGATCTAATGACAATCAAGTTGTTTTGTACAGCGCAGTGGTTTCTCGTCATCATGTAGAGCTGCACCGGGTTAAAGCAGGATGGGAAATGATCAACCTAGGCACTAATGGCACTTACTTTGAAGGCAAGCGGGTGACGCAGGTTCCTGTGATGGATGGAGCCGTGATTCGATTAGCGCGATCGGGACCCAACCTGCAAATTCGTCTGAACGAGTCGGCACTGGAAGAACTAAACCGCAATCCGATGCTGGCTCGCCTCAGCCATTCTGGTCAGGATGCTTCTCATGCACCAACTGAAATCACTTCCCAGACCTATCCAGAATTCACAAACCAGGACACGCCCAAGCAATTTTTCTCAGCGGATAATTAAGTGGCTTAGCAGTTCAATCGGAAATTGCAAATAATTTGGCGATGCGCCGTGTTCAAAGAGAATTGGCAGTCTATCCTGAAAAAAGGAGAGCAGAATTGCTTGTCCTGTTCGCAGTCTGAGTGCCGCTCAATATCATGCAAATCTATCTCGACTACAGTGCAACGACTCCGCCTCGATCGGAAGTTATTGAGCGAATGCAGCAGGTGATGCAGGAGCAGTGGGGCAACCCCTCTAGTTTGCATCAGTGGGGGCAGCGATCGGCAGTGGTTTTAGAGCAAGCCCGAATGCAAGTAGCAGCGCTGCTAGGTGCGTCTCCAGAGTCGATTGTCTTTACTTCCGGCGGCACTGAATCCAATAATTTCGCCATTCTGGGCGTGACGCGTCAGTATCGGCAACCGCAGCACCTAATCATTTCCAGCGTTGAGCATTCTGCCATTTCGGAGCCTGTGCAGTGGTTAGAGCAGCAGGGGTGGCAGGTCACTCGGTTGCCCGTGGATAGTCTGGGGCGGGTGAATCCGGCTGATTTGCAGGCGGCACTGCGTCCAAACACCGTTCTCGTGTCGATTATTTATGGACAGAGTGAAGTTGGTACGGTTCAGCCGATCGAAGCTTTAGGGGAAATCGTCCGCGCTCATGGGGCAATCTTTCATACTGACGCCGTTCAGGTCGCTGGAAGACTGCCGATTCAGGTCGCTCAGTTACCTGTTGATTTGCTTTCGGTGTCCAGCCACAAGCTTTATGGTCCTCAGGGAGTGGGCGCGCTCTATGTCCGTCCTGGTATTGATCTGGTGCCGTTGCTGACGGGTGGCGGACAGGAGTTTCGACTGCGATCGGGAACTCAGCCCGTGCCGCTCATTGCAGGCTTTGGTTTAGCCGCAGAGCTCGCTGCTGCAGACCTGTTGACAGAATCCCTGCGCCTAATCCGGCTACGCGATCGGCTCTTTGACCAGCTTGCAGAGGTAGCAGATTTAACTCCCACAGGCGATCGGCTGCATCGGCTACCCCACCATGTCAGCTTTTACTGGCGGTCGGGCGACGGTGAGCGATTAAGCGGCAAGACGCTGGTGCGGCAGATGAATCTTGCGGGAATTGCCATCAGTGCCGGGTCAGCCTGTCATAGCGGCAAACTGGTTCCCAGTCCGGTACTGTCGGCAATGGGGCTGAACGATCGCGCTGCAAAATCAGGAATCCGCCTGACGCTCGGACGACTCACAGCTGAAGCAGATATTGACTGGACTGCCTTGGTGCTGAAGCAAATTCTCGATCGCCTCACGCCTCTACCCACGCTTTCAATTTGTCATTCTCTGTAGAATTACGGATAATGGCAGAGACGCAAGTACAACTTTAGGCAGATGTCCTGATTGAGCTAACCTTGCTCAAAAGCCATCATGCTAACTATCAAACGTTGCGTCTACCAGCATTTATGAGCTTCATCCTAAGTACCGTTTTTCTGCTAAGTTCTGTTGTATCATCTGTTGCTGAACCCAAGCAGCTTCTCGAAGCGATCGGCCCCAGTGGGAATCAGCTTAGTGAGCAAACTATAGACCTGCTCGATTTCCAGGCAAAAAATCCTCCGTGTGACCCGATGCGCTGTTACTAGGAGCGACGCGATTCTTCCAAACGCAATTCTTCTAAAATAGTCTGACTAAAATAGTCTGAAATCCTGGTTCGAGTCGATCGCTCAGTTTATTTTCTTTTTGTTTCATTCGATCGAGACAAGCAAACTCACTAGTTCTTCAACCTACTACCTGGGTGGTTTAACTGGACTAACTGGTGAATTGAAGATTGAAAGATTGATTGTGGAAGTTAATTGTGGAAGCGATTAAAGCTCCAGAAAGTGATAGAGAACAACACCTGTTGCAGGATGGTTTTCGACCCCCACATAGCCCGATTTCACCATTTCCTGCAGGACAGCTTCCACTTCATCGAAATCAAGCCCTGTATCCAGAACCCCCTGCGTCACCGATAGTTTTCCCCCTCGCGCAACTGCCGCCTTGAGCAGCTTCAGTCGAGCTTCTTGTCGAGCCAGCTTTGAGTTTGATTGCACCATAACCTTCTCAGCTACGGGCTGAACCGCTCCGGTACTTGCAGACAGCAACTCCGAAAGTCGCCGATCTTTGCTTTTGACATTGTGCGACTCCACCATATCGGGAATCAGGAACAAATCGATCACTTGTCCAATTCCAAATAAACCCCAAGTACAAAACCATAGCGCGCCTGTTATGGGCTTTCCGTTGTAGAAGCGATGCAGCCCAGAAATGCCAAACAGCCAACCTAACCACAGCAAGTAGCTTGTCCCGGATTTGTTCATCGCGGTTTCCTCTTGTGCTACAACCTTTTAGGACGCGGGAGCCTCTTGCTCAATTTGCTCAATCACACCACCGCCCAGGAGCAAATCGCCCTGATACCAGACGGCTGCTTGCCCTGGCGTGATACTAAACTGTGGCTCATCAAAGATAATTTTGGCGCGAGAATTCGTGAACGGCATCACCGTACAGGGCACAGCCGTCGATCGATAGCGAATTTGTACCTCTGCCCGAATCGGAGCCGTGGGTTCTGCGATCGATACCCAGTTCACGCGCTGTACCGTACAGTCTGTATTTTGTGCGTGAGTGCGATCGCCCACCACAACCTGATTCCTGACCGCATCAATGCCCACGACATAAAGCGGTTCTGAGTGGGCGATCCCAATGCCCCGCCGCTGACCGATCGTATAGTGATGAATGCCGTCATGCTCACCCAGCACTCGACCTGAAACATCCACAATTTCGCCTTTTTGAGGGGCCAGATACTTGTCGAGAAACGTCCGCATTGAGCCGTGTGCCTCGATCAGGCAAAGATCCTGACTTTCGGGTTTCTCAGCAGTGTGCAGCCCAAATTCTGCCGCCATGCGTCGAGTTTCAGTTTTGGGCTGGTTGCCCAGCGGAAACAGGACGTGAGCAAGAATGTCCTGGCTCAAGTCATACAAAAAATAGGACTGGTCTTTGCTCAAATCAACTGCACGGCGCAGCTCATAGCGTCCATCAGGGGACTGGGTGATGCGAGCATAGTGCCCTGTTGCAATGCGATCGATTCCCAACTCGGTCTGAGCATAGTCCAGCATTGGACCAAACTTGACCGCTTTGTTGCATTGAGAACAGGGCAGCGGAGTGATTCCAGCTCCGTAGCCGCTCACTAAGTAATCAACAATATTCTTTTCAAACGCTTCCCGGCTATCGACAACGTGATAGGGAATATTCAGCTCTTCACATAGCCGTGCTGCATCGACCATGCCTTCAGAGCAGCATTGCCCCTTTCCTTTCATCAGCCATAGCGTCACTCCAACCACTTCATAGCCCTGGCGATGAAGCGTGGCAGCCGCAACTGAACTATCGACTCCTCCAGAAAGACCAACAGCGACTTTATTCATGAGTCTGCAATGAAAAGAAAAACAAAGAGTACAGTGGGCAAGCACCCTGAGGCAGGAAGCTGAGAAAATTCATCAACCTCTAGACTAACATTTGGATTCGGGTTCATGCTTTCAGCGATTCTGTTGCTGTTATCGCGTTGGCAGGGGTTAAAGGGGCAAGGGATGCTTTTACCATTGTGGGGTTTTTCTTCTACGATCGTCACTCAGCCAAAAAGTTCTAAGTCAAAAAGTCCTGA
>NZ_JACJOR010000076.1:0-13242 GCF_014695615.1 Leptolyngbya sp. FACHB-711 | reverse complement strand
AGGTGGTCCCCAGAGCAGAATTCCGCGTGGTGCAGTGGCTCTGGTTTGCTGGTAGAGTTCCGGGTACAGCAGTGCGCCCTCAACTGATTCTTGCAGGGTTTGCTTCACCGTTTCCAGTCCGCCGATTTCATCCCAGGTAATCTGTGGCGATTCGACCTCGACCGATCGCAGTACCGAAGGCTTAATCTCCTTGATTGCTTGAAGAAAATCAGCCTGAGTCACGGTCATTGTTTCGGGAATGGCAGCTTTAAGGCTGGGAACCTGACGGCGCAGTGCGGTATAGGCGGCTTTTTGACAAATGGCTTTGAGGTCGGCTCCCACCATGCCTACTCCCAAGTCTGCGATCGCCGTCAAATCGACAGACGCCTCTAGCGGCATCTCGCGAGTTAAGATCTGGAGGATTTCCAGGCGACCTTCACGATTGGGCACTCGGAACTGCACTTCGCGATCGAATCGACCGGGACGACGCAGTGCCGGATCAAGATGATTGGGATGATTGGTTGCCGCTAGCACGATCACGCCGGGGGTTTTGGCAAAGCCATCCATCAGGCTTAACAATTGCGCTACCAGCCGTTTTTCAACTTCGCCTTCGACCTTGCTGCGATCGGGCGCGAGGCTGTCAATTTCATCGATAAACACCAGGCAGGGAGACGACTTGCCCGCTTTCTCGAACAGGCTTCGCAGCCGAGATTCTGCTTCGCCGTAGTATTTGCCGATCACTTCAGGACCGACGATCGCGATGTAGTTGACCCCCAGTTCTTCTGCCAGGACACGTGCTGTCAAGGTTTTTCCGGTTCCGGGAGGTCCGACAAGCAGCACGCCTTTGGGAGGTTCGAGTCCCAGTTTTGCTAACAGATCCGGTCGCCGCAGCGGAATTTCAACCAGTTCGCGCAGCTCTTGCAGCACTTCGCCCAAGCCACCCACGTCTTTCAGGGAGGAGGTTGTGCCAGTCGGAGCCGTCAGGCTGTCGTCAGTTGCGTCATCACCCGGAGCAGCCGCAGCACTGGCAGACGAATTCGGTGCAGGTGAATTTCGCTTAATGCGACTCGTGCCGATATCCGTGCGGGGAATACTGCCCTGACGCGGAATGCTGCTGAGCGGACGGGCGTTGATCTGAACATCAGTTTTGATTTCGCCCTTCTCGATTTTTTCTTCCAGGGCTTTGGCAAGCTCTAGCAGTTGCTCGAAGCCCTTAAACAGTTCGCTCATGGCGGATCTGCCGATAGATGGGATGAAGTGATTCAGTCTTTAGTAATCCCAGGGCGATCGAGAAACGCTCACTGCTTTTTTCAACTGAGACAATAATGGAGCTAGACAGCTTCGGTTAAAGGTTGCGGTGGCTTGAACCTGATCAATTAGCCAGCTTGCGCCGATCGATTTCCTCTATTCCAGGTTCTCATAACCCAGGGCGCTATGAGCTTTGAATTAGGTCGCTTTCCGATCGGTGATGTTGTGATTGGGCGAATTGTGGAATTAAAGCCCAGAGGAGTCTTAGTTGATTTCGGGGCTGAACAGCCTGCGTATGTTCCAGTATCAAAGCTATCTTTAGTTGATATTGAAACTCCACAGGAAGCAGTACAGCTCAACGAAATTAGAGAATTTCTGGTCGTCGGAAACTACGACAGTGAACACGATTTTTTCTTTTCAAATTGTTCGCCTGAGACGTTAATTGATAGCAATCTGCTGTATGAAGCTGTGATCGATCGAGCATCTCTTAATTGTGAACGTCCTGTCAGGCGAGAAGAACTGCTCATACACACCCGAATTCTTGATGTTGAACCGGACGGAGTAAGAGTTAGAGTTCAATGGTTTTTGTGTTCAGAGCGTCCCCCAACGATTACTTTTTCAATCCGAGCATTAGAGCGGCAAACTGCATGGAGACGAATACGACAATTGCAGGCTGAAGATGTAACGCTCCATCTAGAGATCCTGGAGAAGACAAGATATAGCGTGCTAGTTGAAGTTGAGGGATTGCGAGGAGCCGTTAACAACGTTGATAGATGCAAAGAGGAGCTAGTAGTTGGGCAAAGACTTTCTTTAAAGATTTTAGATTCAAAAGAGAGATTGAGTAATTTCAAGCCGCTTGAGATAGAACTGATTCAAAGTTTTACCTTAAACAAATTACGTCAGTTTCAGGTAGGTCAAATTGTGAATGGTAGGGTGCATGTCGTTAAGCCTTATGGAATATGGATTAATATTGATGGCATATATGCTTTACTGCATCGCTCAAAAATTGCTCAACAAATCGACAATCTGAAACAAGTTTTTAAAGCAAATGATTCTGTAAAAGTAACGATTGCAGAAATAAATTTACAGAGGGCACGAGTCAATCTGGAGAGCTGTGAGAAGTTAGCAGAGCAACTTTAAAATGCGCTCTGATCGTAAAGGTTATTTGCGGTGAGCCAGCGTGGATGTTCGTGAGAATTAATTAGGGGAAGACTTTTAGCAGGAGTTCTAAAAAATCACCCCTGTTAAAGTCGATCGCCATGCTGCACTATTTTGATTCGCTGCGTCTGGTTCTGGTGAGCGGGAAAGGAGGAGTCGGAAAGACAACTTTTTCCTGTGGGTTTGCACGTCGGTGGGCGCGGCAGTTTCCTGGTGAGCGGGTGCTACTGCTGTCTACCGATCCGGCGCATTCGCTGGGGGACGTGCTGCAAACTGAGGTGGGAGATGAACCAGGGATAGTCGAGGATTTGCTGAATCTTCGGGTGCGGGCACTGGATGCGGAAAAGCTGCTGCAAGGCTTTAAGGAAAAATATGGCAGTATTCTGGAGCTATTGGTGGAGCGGGGAAGTTTTGTACAGGGCGAGGATTTGTCTCCAGTCTGGAGTTTGAGCTGGCCCGGTGTCGATGAGCTGATGGGCATTTTAGAGATTCAGCGAATTTTGCGGGAGCAGGAAGCCGATCGCGTGGTGGTGGATATGGCTCCGACCGGTCATACGCTGAATTTGTTTAGCCTGATGGATTTTCTGGATAATTTGCTGTCTGCGATGGGCTTGTTTCAGGAGAAGCACCGCTACATCGCCCAGAGCTTTACCGGACGGTGTGACGACGATGAAGCCGATCGCTTTTTGCACGAGATGCAGGCAGACCTGACCGCAGGACGACATCTTTTGCAAAATCCAGCAGTGACAGGGTGTGCGATCGTCGTGATCCCAGAACTAATGAGCTATTTAGAAACTCAGCGATTTATCCAGGCATTGCAGCTGCTTCAGATGCCAATTGGCGGAATGATTGTAAACCAGATTTCAGACGATTCTGCCGGAAACGACCTGAACGGCTTGCAGGAACAGCAGGCACTTTTGGAGAAATTTATCGACATTGCTAATCCTTATCCGGTGCTAGCGATTCCGGTTCAGCCTCAGGAGCCGATTGGCAGTGCAGCCTTGGATCACCTGATTTCTCAAGTAAAAACTCCTCAATCAATGGCTGTTCCTGCAGATCTAGTAGGGTCGATCGAATCACCTGAAAAACTCTCGCCCGGTTTGAGCGATTTTGTGGCAGAAGGAAAACGGCTGATTTTGGTTGGTGGGAAAGGGGGAGTCGGAAAAACGACAATTTCAGCGGCGATCGGCTGGGCCATGGCAGTGCGGCATCCCGATCGACAAATTCGCGTGATTTCGATCGATCCGGCGCATTCGCTGGGGGATGCATTTGGAACCCTGCTGGGACATGATCCGGTATTGCTGGCTGGCAATCTCACGGCTCAAGAAGTTAACGCGCATCGGATACTCGATCGCTTTCGGGAGGAATACCTGTGGGAACTGGCAGAGATGATGAGCGGGGATACAAAAGCAGATTCGCTGAAGATTGCCTACGGTCCTGAGGCATGGCGGCAGATTGTGAGTCAGGCGTTGCCAGGAATCGATGAAATGCTGTCGCTGCTGATGGTGATTGAGCAACTAGAACAGAACCAGCAAGATTTAATTATTCTGGATACCGCTCCGACTGGGCATTTGCTGCGCTTTCTGGAAATGCCTGCTGCGTTGGGGGATTGGCTTGCCTGGATTTTTAAGCTGTGGATCAAGTATCAGGACATCGCTGGACACACGGAACTGATTGGGCGGCTTCGCCATTTACGGCAGCGCGTCATGCAGGCACAAAAGCAGCTCAAAAATCCTGCCCATACTGAATTTATCGGCGTAGTGCAGGCACAGTCGGCGATCGTCGCAGAAGCAGAACGTCTAACCCAATCCCTCCTCCAGCAGGGTGTTTGCCAGCGATACATCGTCCATAATCGTTTTGAAATGGGGCAGTCGATTTCGGCAGAATTTCGGGAACAAACGATCGCGCGTTTACGTCCGTTATCACGGGGACTTAGACCCTCTGCCCAAATTGAGGCAGCCGCAGACTTATTGTTTTAGGTTTTGTTTTGTTTTAGGTTTTGTTCTAGGTTTCGGTCTTAGGTTGATTTGGTTTATTTCAGGTTCTTGCTTTGAAGCCTGGAAGGAGGAATCATGGCGATCGGACTGGGGTTCGGCTTTCTTTTTGGCGATTACTACGACAATGATTATTTCTTCAGACCCAACGATGACGAAATCATTGGCTCAGATAGAGATGATGAAATTGATGGAAACGACAGCGATGACGAGATCTATGGTCGCGACGGGGATGATGAGATTGACGGCGAAGATGGTGACGATGAACTCTACGGCGAAGATGGCGACGATGAACTGCTAGGTAGCAGCGGTGACGATCAGCTTGTAGGTGGCGAAAACGATGATGACTTAATCGGCGGAACGGGGCGCGATCGGCTTGACGGCAGCAGCGGTGACGATCGGCTGCGGGGCGATGAAGACAGCGATCGGCTATTTGGCGGCAGTGGCGAGGATCAGCTCAATGGCGGCATCGGCAGAGACACGCTCACGGGCGGCAGCGACACAGATGTTTTTGTGATTCGCCGTCGGGGTGGACGCGATCGAATTACAGACTTTGCCAACCGTCAGGATCTAATCGGGTTAGAGGATGGGTTGCGCTTCCGCGATTTGACAATCGTTTCGCGGGGGAATAGCACAATCATTCGGGCAGGTCGCGATCCGCTTGCAATTCTGACTGGAGTGCAGGCAAACACCATTACGGGCAGCGATTTCACGATCGTTTAGAAATCCCTGATCACTTTTGCTTGATCGCTGTTGCTTGATCGCTTTCGGTTAAAATAGGGCATTCTGGCGCAGGGGTGGCTATTTTTAGACAGAGCTTGAATTCAGTAATTGGATTCGCCTGCTTGTATGGATTGCGTAAAACGGTTGTGTGAAGCACCCCCGCACAGCCTTTATCCTTTAGCTCAATTTCATTCTTCGTCTGCTGAGTCGGCTTCTGCCCATCTTCGCTTCATATCAGCCGCGATCGCCGCTCTAGTGTTGAAACCCCGCTTACGGTATTCCTCTGCAAGGGGTTGCCATGGCTCTGTTGGATCAATAGCACCTGGAGCACCTGAAGCCATACGTCCGGCAATATGCCCGTCACTGCATACAAAGCCCCACACGATATCAACGTAATACTCGTGAAGTTCTCGCTTGAATCGATTGGCTTGAATTGGGTCGTTCGTCATAATGCTCAATTTTGAAGTTTGCCAGACTCGCTGATCGTACAAATAATTCCCGAAGTGCGATTCATCTCATTCAAATTCAGGTGCCCAAATTTCAGAGACAGGAAGTTCCCAGCCAGGTAACAGCTCTGGAACCGTCAGCACATCTCCATCTTTCAGCACCTCAGCGTCTTCAACCCTTGTGATCTTAGGGCGTTTTCACAGTTTCGCGTTTCTGTTTCCACCCCTTCAAAAAGCAAACATTCTAGAAAGAAATGGGAACAAAACGGCTTTGCAATCGATCGTAGAACCGCAAGGAACATACCAGAAATTTACAGGTATTGCATCACAAAAGCATTAATTTCTGCGGACTGTAGAGCAGCAGCAGTGAAGTAATGAGTAAGTTCCCCTAAATTGTTAACTCGTCTCTCTATCAGGAGCCGCATGATTCGCCCCCTGCGTCGTTTTGCCCAATCTACGATCGCCCTGCTGCTGACGACTGGCATTCTCTCTTCAATGGCAACTGTTGTACTTGCCCAATATGTTCCGCCCGATCGCGGCTTACCCGGACGGCGAGAAGGCGGTGGCACCAGAGGCGGATGCGCGTTGACCCAGCCCACCCTGACCGCACTGATTCCGAGTCAAAACTTTGGTGTAACAGTACAGGAACACCCAACTTTCTTCTGGTACGTGCCTCAAACGAATGCCACGACCGCAGAATTTGTGCTGATGGACGGCAACCAAACCGTTTATGAAACGACGATCGCCCTGCCCAAAACGGCAGGAATTCTGCAAGTCAGCCTGTCCACCGATGGGACTGTACCTCCTCTCACGATTGGCAAAGATTATCAATGGTACTTCTCGATTATTTGCAATGCGGATGATCGATCGGGGGATTTACTCACGCGAGGCTGGGTGCAGCGTCAGGCACTAACTCCAGATTTGGCGGCTAAACTGGCGCAGGTTCCTGTGGTTGATCGATCGACGGCATATGCGGCAGCAGGCATTTGGTACGACGCGATCGCAACCCTGGCAGACTTAAGGCAATCGTCCAGTCCGGCTGAAACGCAGCCCAGCCAACTCTTAAAGGAGCGATGGAACACTCTGCTGGAATCTGTGGGCTTAGAAGCCTTTGCTGACCAGCCGTTTATTGCTGAACCAACAATACTGAACCAATAGTACTGAACCAATACTGAGCCGCCAAGAAACCAGGGGAGAGAAATCTTCCCTCTATTCGATCGGCATCGCTTTGTGAAAATCGCGATAGTCGATGTAGCGGTGTCCTTCAGGCGACTCATGAAAGATATCAACAAAGCGACTGTTCCACAAAATGTCTTGGGGAGCGTAGTTGTGGCGGGCGTGCATGGTTTGAGACACAGTTTCATCAAGCCCGTTCAGGGAAACGGCGATCGTTGCTCTAGACTGACGAAGTGATTCGGTCGTGGCCGCGTACAGAGGGCTGTTGGGATCGAGCGCGTGCATCGCAGTCCAGCTCAGGGTAAAGCTTGGCGTTTGGCTACGAAGCAGGGGCAGATCGTAAAAGCGGCGCATCGAATTGCCCTCGGCGGTAATTTCATCTCGCATCAAATAGACCCGCATCTGGGCTTCCAAAATGAGATTGCGGCGGCGATTGGCAGCACGAAACATCAGCGTTGGGATTCCTTCATGGGGTGCAACGACCGCAACCTGACTGAACATGACTCGCGCCGTCGGACGAGAAAATCGGGCAAATGCCAGTCCGGTGAGCAGGGCAATTCCCAAAATGCTGACGATCGCCTCAATGGTTACGATCCAGTTAGCATACAAAGTCTGCGGGTGCATTGCCCCATAGCCGATCGAGGCAAGCGTCTGGACGCTAAAGAAAAATGCGTCGCTAAACGAACCGGGTCGCGCATTGGCAATGCCGTCTCCCCCCAGCAGATACAGCAGGGCAAACAGCGCGTTGGTTAATACATACAACAGCACGGTTAAAAGCCCAAACCCCTGCCAGGGAATCGTCAGCAGCAGATGATATGGGTCACGCCAGTAGGAGTACCAGCGATTGCTGCCCAAGACCTGAAAGCGTCCATCCTGCACTCTGACGCGAACGATCGGTAAACGGGCAACAGCCTGAGTGAGCAGTTTGCGATTCATGGGGAACGGGGCGAAGGGGCAGTTGGGCGGAGCGGCAAAGCGGTGATTTGAGACGTGGTGAAGGTGCTACTGGGTCCTCTAAATGGGCCCTCTAAATAAGGAGACCCCTGAGTCAACAAACCAGTCAACTTTGGGGGACGGTTCGGGACACAATCTCGGCTTTGCAAATGTCCCGTCGAGCAAAGTTAAGTCGAACAATGTATGAGGCAAATGTACTAAGACAAACGATCGCGCTAACATAAGGGGTTGTACGATTCTATCAATCTCGCCCTCGGCAGAATTTAGGGACAAACGGTAGAATTATTAAGATTCGTCGCCCTAGGTTACGTCTGTCTCATCTTTCGAGTTTCGCCCTTTTTGTTTCCCCCTCTGCCCCCTATCTCCCCCTGCTTCCCTTCCTATGATTCAGCGCGTTGACCCCGCCGATCGTCTGCCTGCTGCGGTTGCTCCTCTTAAAGGAAGTCAGTCACTTTCAGATTCGATCGCAGACCTACAGGATACGATTCGGATTCGGGGGGCACGGCAGCACAATTTGAAGAATATTGATCTGGAACTGCCCCGCGATCGATTAATTGTGTTTACAGGCGTTTCGGGATCGGGCAAGTCTTCGCTGGCGTTTGACACGATCTTTGCTGAAGGGCAGCGTCGCTATGTCGAATCGCTCAGTGCCTATGCCCGGCAGTTTTTAGGACAGGTGGACAAGCCCGACGTAGACGCGATCGAAGGCTTGAGTCCTGCGATTTCGATCGACCAGAAATCCACTTCTCACAACCCGCGATCGACCGTGGGCACGGTAACAGAAATCTATGACTATTTGCGTTTGCTCTACGGACGGGCAGGCGAACCCCACTGTCCCCACTGCGATCGATCGATTGTGCCCCAAACGATTGATCAAATGGTCGATCGAATTATGGAACTGCCCGATCGCACCCGATTTCAAATTCTGGCTCCGGTCGTGCGCGGCAAAAAGGGAACCCACAAAAAACTGCTGTCGGGGCTGGCGGCTGAGGGCTTTGTCCGGGTGCGGGTTGACGGCGAAGTGCGGGAATTGTCGGACAATATTGAGCTGGAGAAAAATCAGTTTCACGATGTCGAAATCGTGGTCGATCGCCTTGTCAAAAAAGACGGCATTCAGGAACGCTTGGTGGATTCGCTCTCGACTTGTTTGAAGCGATCGGAAGGAGTGGCGATCGTGGAGGTCTTCTCAGACGAAAACAAAGTGATTGCGCTGCCGACCAATCCTGATTTGCAGCTTGCCGTGCTTCCTTCGATGGCAGCCGAACCTGCGGGGCGCTACGGCAAATCTGAAGAGGACTCGCCTAAATCCGTCGATCTGGTCTTTTCAGAAAACTTCGCCTGTCCCGAACATGGCGCGGTGATGGAAGAACTCTCGCCTCGCCTGTTCTCTTTTAACTCGCCCTACGGAGCCTGCCCCCACTGTCACGGACTGGGAACGCTGCGAACCTTTTCGCCCGATCTGGTTGTGCCCGATCCGAAGCTGCCCGTCTACGCTGCCGTTGCACCCTGGTCAGAGAAAGATAATACCTACTACTTTTCGCTGCTGTACAGTGTGGGGCAGGCATTTGGCTTCGAGATCCAGACCCCCTGGAACCAGCTCACGCGAGAGCAGCAGCAGGTGTTGTTGCACGGTTCTGAGGAGAAAATTTACATTGAGGCGGACTCGCGCTATCGCGACAACAAGGGCTATCATCGCCGCTTTGAAGGCATCATTCCGATGCTTGATCGCCAGTACAAGGAATCCACCTCTGACCTGTACAAGCAAAAGCTAGAGCAATATCTGATCGATCAGCCCTGCGAAGTTTGCGGCGGCAATCGCCTTAAGCCGGAAGCATTAAACGTTCGGGTGGGACAGTATCGAATCAAAGAACTGACCAGCGTTTCGGTGCGGGACAGTCTCGATCGCGTTACCCAGATGCACCTTACCCCCCGTCAGGCACAAATTGGTGATCTGGTGCTGCGAGAAATCAAAGCGCGGCTGCAGTTTCTGCTCGATGTGGGGCTAGACTATCTCACCCTCGATCGCACAGCAATGACGCTTTCTGGGGGAGAAGCACAGCGCATTCGCTTAGCTACGCAGATCGGTGCAGGACTGACGGGAGTATTATACGTGCTGGATGAACCCAGTATCGGACTGCACCAGCGCGACAACGATCGCCTGCTTAACACCTTGGTCAAACTCCGCGACCTGGGCAATACACTAATTGTGGTGGAACACGACGAAGACACAATTCGCGCTGCCGATCATCTGGTGGATATTGGGCCGGGTGCGGGAATTCACGGCGGCTCAGTCGTCGCACAGGGAGAGCTCAATGACTTACTGACGGCAGAAGCTTCGCTCACTGGAGCCTATCTGTCGGGACGCAGAGGAATCGAAACGCCTGTGGAACGCCGACCGGGGAACGGTCGATCGCTGCTTCTTAAAAATGCTCACCGCAATAACCTGCGCCATCTGGACATCGAAATTCCTCTGGGTAGACTGGTGTGTATTACGGGCGTATCCGGTTCTGGCAAATCAACGCTGATTAACGAGCTGCTTTACCCGGCACTGCAACACCACTTTGGTCAAAAAGTGCCCTTTCCCAAGGAGCTTCAAGAAATCAAAGGACTGAATGCGCTTGATAAAGCGATCGTGATCGACCAATCGCCGATCGGACGCACGCCGCGATCGAACCCTGCCACCTACACGGGCATTTTCGACTGCATTCGTGATTTGTTTGCAGAAACGATCGAGGCAAAAGCGCGGGGCTATAAGCCGGGACAGTTTTCGTTTAACGTCAAAGGTGGACGCTGTGAGGCTTGCAGCGGTCAGGGCGTGAACGTGATCGAGATGAACTTCCTGCCGGATGTGTATGTACAGTGCGATGTCTGCAAAGGGGCACGCTACAACCGGGAAACGCTTCAGGTGAAATACAAGGGATTTACGATCGCCGACGTGCTGAACATGACTGCCGAGGAAGCCCTCCCCCTGTTTGAAAACATCCCCAAGCTCAATGCCCGGCTGCAAACAATGGTGGATGTCGGGTTGGGCTATGTGCGGCTGGGTCAAACGGCTCCTACATTGTCCGGTGGAGAAGCTCAACGACTCAAGCTGGCGTCTGAACTGTCGCGCCGCGCCACAGGCAAAACCCTGTATTTGATCGACGAGCCGACGACCGGGCTTTCTTTCTACGACGTTCACAAGCTGCTGGACGTGCTGCAGCGCCTGGCAGATATGGGGAATTCGATCGTTGTCATCGAACACAACCTGGATGTTATTCGCTGCTCCGACTGGGTAATCGATTTGGGTCCAGAAGGCGGCAACCGGGGCGGTGAACTCATCGCCGCAGGCACTCCCGAAGAAGTCGCGCAAAACCCGCGATCGTACACAGGGCAATACCTCAAAAAGGTGCTGGCGCAGCATCCTTCGGCGAGAGCAACGGCTTAGCGTTTGTGTGCAGCACGGTTTGTAGACTCTCCGACTTGCCCCCCTAATCCCCAATTCTGGGAGAACTGAGCGAATTACGCCTACGTTCAAAGTCCCCCAGAGTTGACTCATTTAGGGGGGGCGATGTCGCACCTCAGATACCCGTTAAACAACCCTTCGAGACGGTCTCTATCGAATCAGCTGCCGCAATCGCTGAAGGATCACCGTAACCGAGCAGGGCATCAGCAGCACATCCGCAACGCTCAGGGCTTGAGCCTCTTCAAGCAGGGCAGACTGATCGAGCAGCAAGATAATCTGCATCCGGTTTTTGACCTCGGCTTTGAGCTGCCGCAGAACGGTTAAACCATCCCAATCAGTGGTTTGCTCAGCCAGCAGCATCAGCGTGGGAACCCCAGGAAGGCTAAACGTAGGATTCTGCAAATGCTCGATCGCCGCCTCACCGCTCTGAAGCCACTGCATACTGTAGCCTCGAATCTCAAACGATCGCCGCAAGCTTTGAGCAAATTCCAGGTTGGGATGCACGACAGCAACCGAAGCTCGGATTGGAACTTCAGCCACTTTTCCCGGAGTTGCAGGGCTGCGGGTCGATTGCCAGTGACTGGCTACAATTCGACTGCGTCCGCCCCGCTTTGCCCGATAGAGTGCCGCATCAGCCGCTCGGTAAAGCACCTGCAAAGCGGTTCCATCTGCTGGAAACTGCGCCAACCCTGCACTAAAGCTCACTTTCAGCAGCTCTCCGGTCAGGCTGGTAATCGTCTGCGCCTGCCATTCTTCCAGCATATTGGCCAGACGATCGATGCTGTCTTCACTGCTAATGCCGTACATCCCCACAACAAACTCTTCGCCGCCCCAGCGTGCTACCAGATCTCCGCTACGAAACTTTTGCTGCAAAAACTGCCCGAACTGATGCAAAATTCGATCGCCCTGCGCGTGCCCGTAGCGATCGTTGATCTGCTTGAAATGATCCAAATCGAGGATTGCCAGACAAAAGGGCTGTTGAAAATCGGTCGCGAACTGAATGAGCTGTGTCAGGGTTTTCGTTGAGTGCTGGCGATTGGCAACGCCCGTTAGCTCGTCAATTTCTGCTCGATCGCGCAACAAGCGGCTGCGTTTGAGCCGATTGAGAACCCGCAGCAGCAGTTCCTCAGGCACGATCGGCTTTGTCACATAGTCATCTGCCCCAGCCCGAAAGACTTGCTGAATCGTTTCGCGATCGCTGCTCGTGGTCAAAAAAATGACAGGCAGCCAGTTCCACTGAAAGTCATGCCGGACGGACTGACATAGATCTAACCCGCTAATCTGCGGCATCCTCAAATCAAAAATCACCAGATCGGGCTGAACCGATCGCAGCGTTTCCCAAAACTGAGTCGAGTCGCTCAAGCAGGTGAGCTGAATTCCCTCTGGCTCCAGCAGGGCACGCAGCGAGAGCAAAATTTGCGGATCGTCATCGACTGCCAGCACTTTCGCATGAAGCGGTTCCGGAGGCTGAAGCACCTCGGTCACGGCGCGAAAAATCTGTCCGGGCGTGGCTGACTTGGGCAAAAACAGTTGTCCACCGAGCCGCAGCGCATTCACCCGCTCGATCGATCGGTCTTTGAGGGAAAAGATCAAAACGGGAATTGGATCATCTGCCGCCGCCAATTCTGCCAACAGGGCTTCCGGTATTCCGGGTAGCGTTGGGTCAAGCAGCACAGCCGCTGGACGCTCCTGCTGAATCTGCGCTCGTCCCTGTTCGATCGTTGCAGCCACCACAACCCGCATTTTCCAGGCAATGGCTTCTTGTAATAAGCTGTCGGTCAGCTCTCGATCGCCGTCAATCACTAGCAGGATCGGCTGAGCAACAGAAGCAAGATTCGCAGGAGCAAGACCCGCAAAAGCAGGAGCGGCAGGAGCAGGATCAGCCGTCGTCCCGATCGCAGGCAGTCCAAGCTGCTCATCTCGATCAACCAGTTCCGCCTGCAGATCCTCAATTAAGCCGTCGATCTGGGACAAACACTCAGCCGTATCAGTTGCTGGAATTTCAGAATAGGAAATCAGCAGCTTTTCGATGCTGCAAGCAATCTGGGATGCGTCTTGAAAGCCAAAAGTTCCAAGGGAGCCAACCAGCTTGTGCGCCGTTTGGAGCATCGGTTGAATG
>NZ_JACJOR010000075.1:0-3676 GCF_014695615.1 Leptolyngbya sp. FACHB-711 | reverse complement strand
TCACTCAACCTTCAGCCCGCTGAAATCACACAGTCGCAAAACTCGCGAATCCGGTTATCAGAATAGCTTGATAGCCTGTCTAGGCACAAATGCAGCTTTCGGCTAACTTTTGATAATCGCAGTCAAGACACTGATACACTAATTCATGTTTGTTTAAGCGTATTGTTCGTATTCTTGAGAGTGGCGATGGAAATCGGTCAAAAAGTGCGCGTGCGTCGGTTGCGCGATCGTTCTCCGAAAGCGGTGGTCGATTGCTTGGGTAAGACAGGTGTAATCAACGGATTCAAGATGACAGATGGCAGCGGGATTGGTGTCATTGTGAAGTTTGACAACGGGTTCACGACCTGGTTTTTTGAAGACGAGCTAGAGTCAACCAACTAGCCGCTGACTCAGAACGTCTTTAACCAATGCAAGGAATGCCCTCGATGAGCCAGGACAAACTGAATCCTCCATCAGTACGAGGGCAGTCCAAAAGATTCACTGTTACGATAACCTGAATCAATCTGCAACGAGCAAGACAGTATCCAAAACAGCAGGCTTCAGGCGATGCAAAGCAGTCTTCCCTCTGGGTAATCGGTTTACATTGGCGCATTACATCAGCAAGGAAACCTTTGCTACAGGGCGACTGCTACTAGGCGACAACCGCCAAGCAAATCCTGCTTCAGGATCAGGTAAACTGGCTGCAATGATGATATCTAGGTTTACTTATCATCCGAAGTCATTTGTTCTGGATTCACAGTCTACGGTTGCTAATTTTTGGCAATAAGTTTGCTGTGGGTTGATTTGCTCATACGAGCAGTCCTCTATCGTTAGGCATTTCTGGCAATGGCGTTGATTCTGACATTTTTGGGCAAAGGCGGGACAGGGCGTAGCACGATCGCAGTTGCAGCCGCAAAGCAGCTCGCCGCTCAGGGAAAGCGTGTTTTGTTTGCAGCACAAGACCCAACTCCGGCGATCGATCTTCTGCTCGAAACCGCATTAACGGCTGATCCGCAACCCATTGCTGCCAATTTGCAGGCAGTCAAGCTGTATTCGACTGTGCTGCTCGAACGAAGCTGGGAAGAACTGAAAAAGCTCGAAGCTCAGTATTTGCGATCACCTTTCTTCAAAGCGGTTTACGGGCAGGAGTTAGGTGTGCTTCCCGGTATGGACAGTGCCCTAGCGTTGAATGCGATTCGCGAATATGAAAACAGTGGCAGCTACGATGTCATCGTGTACGACGGCAGTGGCGATTCTGCAACCCTGCGAATGTTGGGAATGCCGGAGATCTTGAGCTGGTATGTTCGTCGATTTCGTCAGGTGTTTGCTGATTCTGATCTGGGCAAGACGATTTCACCCTTTGTGCAGCCGCTTGCCAGCGCAGTTCTCAATGTCAACTGGTCGAGCGGCGATATTTTTTCCCAGCCTGCCGCTGCTCAGGTGAATAACTTACTGGAAGAGGGCAGATCTGCCGTTGCCAACCCCAATCGGGTGATTGCCTATCTAGTCACGGGCACCGATCCTGGTGCAGTGGCAACCGCGCAGTATCTTTGGGGAAGTGCTCAGCAGGTAGGGCTGACGATCGGCGGAGTGCTGCTTAACCAGGCACAGACAACGGAAAATCTGGAAAGCACCTTTGCCCCGCTGAGTGTGCGATCGATTCCTATCAGGCAGGGAGATTGGCAGCCCATTATGTCAGCTTTACCTGATTTTACTCAGGCGACTCAGGCTCCGCGTCCGATTCGGATTGATACCGCAGAGCGCAAAGTTTATCTGTTTCTGCCCGGCTTTGATAAAAAACAGGTGAAGCTAACTCAGTATGGTCCTGAAGTCACGATCGAAGCGGGCGATCAGCGTCGCAATATTTTTCTGCCGCAGCAGTTAAGCGGTAGGCCTGTATCCGGGGCAAAGTTTCAGGAAGGCTATTTAATCATCTCGTTCTAGCGCTAAAAAAACCTGATTAATCTCTGTAATCAATGCTGCTCTAACCATAGGGCAGTTTTTCAATGTACGTAGGTTTCCACAGATATCAAAAGCTTTCATCCAGTTTTCATAGAGCTGATCGGTTAATTTACTCTGTCTTTACAGCGTCGTTTCTAGCTTCTTGTTAATCTCGTATCAGGTTAAATTACAGCAATTCTACGGATTCAAAGGCTCTATCTCAGGCTTTATTTCTAAGTCTTAGTTTGATTGTCATTGGTTCCATTCATCTAAAAATTGCTGGGTACTCTGTTCTAGTTCGTTTTTCTCAAAGCAAGCATGTTCTCACGATAGGTCGCGCTATTCAAGCTGCATCCATTTCAACACTCCGTTACCCGTTCAGATATCTTAGATAGTTTAAGAGCGATGCTCAGCGAACTTAAAGCGAGCAAACCTAACGTGAGCAAGATTAAAGTTTGAGTTCAACAAGTTGGTTCAAAAGTTGATTCAACAAATTTAACTTCAGGCATGCTTCTAGAGTTAAATTGAGTCTTCTTGGAAGCAGCGAACTTGGCTATAAAAGTAAATCCCTTCTAACGCAAGAGGTAGGTGCATGAAAGCAGTCATTCTAGCTGGTGGTTTAGGAACTCGTCTGAGTGAAGAAACAGCAATCAAACCTAAACCAATGGTGGAGATTGGGGGACAACCCATTCTCTGGCACATTATGAAGGTGTATTCCGCTCACGGCATCAATGATTTCATTATTTGCTGTGGTTACAAAGGTTTTGTGATCAAAGAGTTCTTCGCAAATTACTTTTTGCGGATGTCGGATGTCACCTTCGATATGCGTTACAACCAGATGAACATTCATGCTGGAAATGCAGAACCCTGGCGCGTCACGCTGGTTGACACCGGAGAAAATACGATGACGGGCGGACGCCTAAAGCGCGTTCGGGAACACGTCGGTAACGACACATTTTGCTTCACCTACGGAGATGGCGTCGGCAATGTCAATATTACCGAACTCGTCGCATTCCACAAGGCTCAAAAAACCCTGGCGACCCTGACGGCGGTGCAGCCCCCCGGACGATTTGGCGCACTCTCTTTGGGACAAGGACAAACCAAGATCGAGCAGTTTCATGAAAAGCCAACCGGAGACGGAGCCTGGATTAACGGCGGCTATTTTGTGCTGGAGCCAGAGACGATCGACTACATCACTGACGATTCTGTGATGTGGGAACACGAGCCGCTCAGCAAAATTGCCCAGGATAGTGAACTGTCTGCTTTCCGGCATGAGGGCTTTTGGCAACCCATGGATACTCTCCGCGATAAAAACTATCTGGAAGGTCTGTGGCAGAGCGGCAAAGCTCCCTGGAAAGTCTGGTAGTCAATGGGATCAGGATTGGGACGAAAAAAGAACAGTTCGTTATATCTGTTGCTGATTTGTTTAGAGAGAAGCTATGTACGACTTTGCGATTATCGGGGGCGGAATCGTTGGGCTATCCGTGGGGATGGCACTGGGAAAACGATATCCAGACTGCAAAATCTTGCTCCTCGAAAAAGAAAGCCAGTGGGCATTTCACCAAACAGGTAATAACAGCGGAGTAATTCATTCTGGGGTTTATTACAAACCAGGCAGCTTTAAAGCGAAATTTTGTCGCGATGGCTGTGAATCAATGGTGAATTTTTGCCAGGAGCATAATATCCCCCACGAGGTTTGTGGCAAGGTCATTGTTGCAACCGAAGAGAAGGAATTGCCCCTGCTGGAAAACCTGTA
>NZ_JACJOR010000074.1:0-6710 GCF_014695615.1 Leptolyngbya sp. FACHB-711 | reverse complement strand
ACTTACCGCAGGCGCTACCCTTCGCAACACCGCTTTGATCGCAACCCTGTTAGGATTTGTCCCGGTTGCAATCATTGCCTGGAATGCCCAAAGTTCAACGCTGCTCTGGCTGGCAATGGCTCTTTTTATGGCAATACGAGCAGGATTATTGGCAGTGCGGGTTCCGGCAACGACGCGATTAGAAAGCTAGCGTTTGCTAACCTTTAACTGACCCAATCTGTTTCTCAAATGGGCTTGTCAAGTATCCTTGTTTTCTCTGGAGTGGTTTAAAGTCCTCGCAGCCCTGCAAACCGCTATCGATAAGCAACTGCTTACATCAGAGGCTACTCTGCAACATAAAGATTTTCAGCCAATTAGGTCTCATGCTTGTAAGTAAGGAGATATTCTGGTGATGACAAAGTGATCGAAAAACATTTTGTGATTGGGTAGAGGTGAAAATAAACCGTGAAAGCGAAGAAAGAGGGCAAGAAAACAAAACAGACTGATCATAAAAAGAATAAAAACAAGAAGGAATTAAAAGATACGATCGCGCAAGCTAACGGAACAGGCAATGCAGAACACCTGCTCGAACCGTCGATTGATCGAACAGAAATTTCATCCAACCATCGATCGCAAAAACTCTCGCGCCAATTTTACGAGCAGGAGCTAACTCGCCTACAAACAGAGCTAGTGAAGCTTCAATATTGGGTCAAGCATCAGGGACTCAGAGTGGTGATTTTGTTTGAGGGTAGGGATGCAGCAGGCAAAGGAGGCGCAATCAAGCGAATCATTGAATGTCTAAATCCGAGAGGTTGTCGGGTCGTTGCATTGGGTAAACCGTCAGACATAGAGCGAACCAAATGGTACTTTCAACGCTATGTTGCCCATTTACCCTCGGCGGGCGAAATTGTTTTGTTCGATCGAAGCTGGTATAACCGTGCTGGAGTCGAGCACGTGATGGGCTTTTGCACCGAAGCAGAATATCAAGAATTTATGCAGTCCTGTCCAGAGTTTGAGCAAATGCTAGTCCGCTCTGGCATTATCTTGCTGAAATACTGGTTTTCGGTGAGCGACGAAGAACAGGAACGTCGCTTTCAGGAACGAGTCAAAGACCCGGCAAAGCGATGGAAGCTCAGCCCGATGGATATTGAAGCCCGCGATCGCTGGGAAGACTATTCCAGAGCAAAAGACGCCATGCTCGCCCATACCAACATTCCAGAAGCCCCCTGGTTCACCGTGGAAGCCGACGACAAAAAACGATCGCGCCTCAACTTGATGCACCACATTTTGAGCAAAATTTCCTACGAAGACATTACGCCCCCCGCGCTAGAATTGCCGCCCCGCCGCTCAGGAGAAAACTATGTGCGTCTGCCCCTGAACGAGCAGTTTTTTGTGCCGCAGGTTTATTAGTCGCGATCAGGCAAAGTAGCTGTCGGTTGCCAAAACTCCTGCCCGAATATCTGCTTTTAGGATTTGTATTCCGGTAACATTCAGCAGCAAGTCTCGATTTGGGGCAAAGCCAGAAGATCGATCGTTTACCGCCAGATAAGTTCGTCCTTGCCACTGCAAAAAGACCGCTTCATTGGCTTGCAGCTTTTGCTGACCTCGCCGCTGTGGAATTTTGTCTCGATAAGCCGTGCTCACCCCACTTGCAAGAGAACTGCCGCCAACCCGACCTGCGTAAAAGACAGCAACAGGCGCATCGCCCACCCCGTCATCATCTCGATCGATCAGGATTCGATCGCCCTCGTTCACTTTCCAGTCCGTGATCTGATCGGTTGCTTTTAGAGTTGATTGCCGGAAAACCAGTGCCTCGCTGCTACCTGCAAAAACAAAGTAATCTGCGCCTGCGTTGCCGGTGAGCCGATCGCCCCCTCGACTTCCCATCAGCAAATCATCGCCTGCCCCTCCCGTCAAACTATCTTGACTGGAACTGCCAATCAGAAAATCATTTGCATCCGTACCAGCCAGCTTGAGCACACGACCTGTTGCCCATTCCACCGCACCAATATCCGGTTTACCGCTGCGTCCAATCCCTCGCTGATCGATCGCAGGAATGTTTGTTCCTGTCGCCCCCTCGATTGCAGGACTGCCCTTTAGAAGCATCTGAACTGGACTTAAACCGCCACTACCCCCTTGTAAGGGAGCCAGTTTTGGGTCAACAACACGGGCATTTGCCGTAATCAATTTGTCATTGGGCGAGACAGGAGCCGGAAACTGGATATTATTGCCGCCGTCGATAAGCTGCCAGCCCGTTTGTGAGTTTATCTTCCAGGGATTGCTTGTGCTGTTGTACGCCACGATCGCATTACTCAGCGTGACTGCCGTCTGGTTTGTCCAGAAAGCACCGCCCCCAAAACCTGCATAGTTATTAGCGATCGTCACATTTGTAAAATTGACAGGATAGCCGCGATCGTTTGCTAGGCTGACCGCACCACCTAATCCCTGCGCTTTGCCATTGTCTGCCCGATTTCCAGAAATTGTGCTGTTAACTACGGTGACAGGCGATTTTCCCCCAATCCACATCCCGCCGCCTTGATCGAGCGCAGTATTGTTGGCGATCGTTGTATTCCGAACAGTGAGTTCTCCGTTACCGTGACGCAGCCCGCCACCAAGTGAGTCTCCCCCGGCTCCGCGACTGACGGAATTACCAAGAATAGAACAGTTTTCAACGATCGCCTTGTCCTGTCCGTAGAGCCACAGCATCACCCCGCCACCCTGTGCTGCTCCACGATTGCCCTCAATCCGGCTATTGCGAATTGTAATCGTACGACCGGGTGCACCCGGAACATTTTGCGCTGTAGCAGGATCAGCTCCGTCTACATAAATGGCTCCTCCATAGCCGATCGTGCCCGCCTTCACGCCCCCCGGAGTCGAATCATTGTTGCGAAAGGTGCAGTTTTCAACGAGTAGCTGTGTGAGTAGATTGTTGATTGCTCCACCGTTGCTGCCTCGATTATTGGTAAAGCTGCTGCCCCGGATCGTTAGCGTCCCACCGCTCGATGTGGCAATTGCCCCGCCACCCCGCTCTTCAATTGCTCCTGATCCATCATTTTCATTGAAGCGGCTATTGATAATTCGGGTCGTCGATCGATAGCCCGTCCAGATGCCGCCTGCATAGGAAGCTACGTTGCGGTTGATCTGGCATCGGATAATGTTTAGGGTGCTATCCATCCCGGTTTTAATGCCTGCCCCTGCCCCGGTTTCATCATCGCGACCCGTCAGCCGTCCATTTGCCAGAATCAAGTGCTTGAGCGTAACACTGGTTCGTTCGCCTGTTTTGAGAACGCGACTGGCATTGTTGCCGCTAATCGTTACACCGGGCGCAGCAGAGCCATCAATTGTCAAATCTTTTTTGATTTCGAACTGTCCACTGGTAAGAGCGATCGTCTGCCCCTTGAGGCTGGGCGCAAAGCGAATCGTAGCTCCGGATTGGGCTGAGGCGATCGCCGATCGAAGTGAACCTGCTCCAGAATCGGCTGTCGTCGTAACAAGAATTGCTGCTGTGGGTGAAGACTTTGCCATAACGTACCTCTTACTTGGAAAGGAGGTAGACACATCCCGTCTCTGCAAATTCCAAGCTGAAGTTGAAATCGTTGCAGTTAGAGTAGGGCTGCTCTTTCAAACTGCCCTGTCTTCACCTTTCCCAAGATCAGTCGAATCGAATCATGGCTATGGTTCAATTAATGTTTTAATTAGGGATAAAGTAGGTTGCGGAATCAGTGCCACCACTAAGCATTTACACTTAACCTGGCTTGGCTTACCGCAGTGATGGCTGGTCGCTTCTGCTTACCTCAAGCCTCCTGCACTTCGATCGCAGTTTTTTCCCCAGAAGGCACCTTCTTTAATCCCGCAACAGATTTCATTTTCCGCACTTTGATTGGCTGAGCTGGATTACCAGAATAGATGGTCATTGCCTCCAGCGATCGTCCGGTTACGCCGCCCAACCCCAGCACTGCTCCTTTCCCCACCGTTACGCCTGGACCAATGATCGCCCGCGCCGCAATCCAGCTTGATTCTGCGATATGAATCGGGGCAATTTTCAGTTCAAACTGGGGATGGCTCCAGTCGTGATTTCCCGTACACAAATAAACGCTCTGCGAAATACACACATGACTGTCGACCGTAATGGGTGCAAGGTTATCAATCCAGGCATCTTCCCCCAGCCACACATAATCCCCGATCGACAACCGCCACGGAAACTTCACTCGTACCCCCGGCTTGATTCGCACGCCCTGACCCATCTGTGCTCCAAACCTGCGCAAGATCCAAACTTTGATCGCTGACATTGGTAACCAGTAGCTTTGCACTAGGGGCGAACCAATGAAATACCACAATAGCTGTTTCCAATACGGTGCGCCGGGGGTATAGGAACCGACTGTGTAGCGATCGAGTTGCATCATAGCAAGGGATGAATTTAGGGAGAAAGAATTAATGAGCTATGAACTATTAATCAGTACATTCCTAAACGGATCAGTAATAAAAAACGATCGCACTCCTAATTTACGAATGCGATCTCGGATCAGTAATTGAATGAAGGGGAAATGCCGCAGGGGGTAGCGGCAATCAGATTTTTTGGGTGGCTTTTGCTGCTTTTTCTTCTTGCTTTTTCTTGCGGAATAGGGCAGCACTCATTCCCAAAGCAGCGGGGAGCAGTGCAGGAGTCGGAATGGGCGTTGTGGGAATTCCGCCTAACACTTTGTCACTCCCACCCCCTGCATTAACCTGCTGAAAGCGTCCGACGGATCTCAAGCTTCCATTCTGGAAACCGCTAAGGAATGCTTGCTCAAGAGTAATTGCGTTGATTGAGCTGAAGAGGAAGCGAACGGTTGTTGATTGTCCCGCAGTTAGTCCTTGCTGTGGATTGCCACCAGCAAAATTACCGGGTCCAGCAGAGCGAATTCCCGCGTTAAAGGAGCCAAAGGGAGAGAGATCGGCGGCTCCTTCATCTGTTGCTCCATTGGTGGGAGTGATGAAGGAAGCGTTGTCGTTGTAGAGCTGAGTAAATGCACTTGCCAGGGGATTATAGGTTCCTCCTGCAACAATACTGGGTAAATCAAAGCCGATGCCAACTAGCGTTGACTGAGTTGCACCAAGCCCAGCGGAACCATTTGTTGTGTTTGCGATGCCCAGATTCAGCAAAGTGTCAGAGCCGCTTTGAGAAAAGTTGAAATCTAATAGGGCTGTAGAACCCGTGTTTTCTGTGCTGCCAAAGACAGGGCTAATCGAAAGGGCAAAGGCTTCGGCAGGGCGTGAGAGCGCGAAAGAACCAACGGTCACTGCGCTAAGGGCAAGCGCACCAGTTAGAAATTGTTTTTTCATGATTTTCTTGGATTGATCAACAGAGAACAAACACTATGATCCTGCTCGAGCAACCAGAACAACGATTGCTGAGAAGACTCAACAGTGTAGATATCGTGATAAAAGTTTGGAGCCACGAAGACAGGTTAAATGTGGCGAGCGCACCCGAAGTTGCGGTAGAGCAACCTGCCCATCAAGTATTTTCAGGGCTGACAATATTTCAAGCTATCCTGAATTCTTAGCAATTAATGCAAATTACCTAACCGTATTATAGACTACACGAGTCACCGTAAATATACCAGTTTGTAAATCTTTAACTACTAATAGAGATGAACGAATTCTCTCGTTCACAAACTAACATTTATTGATTCTGGCTCATTCTTGACTGAACTCTGTCCTGAATCTCGTGTAGCGTTGCGCCCGTTCTTCCGGTCACAATCCAGACAAGCGATCGCCCCACATCTCGCCAGATGCGTGCAGATGATTCTCTAGCTCGATCGGACGGTACAACCACCGGAGTAAACGTAATCCCTCGACTGCCCAGCACAATCGTCGCGATCGCTTTTGCCCGGGGCATGTGAAAATCCGAGGTGACGACATAGACATGCTGAATTTGACGCTGCTCGAAATCTGACACCAGCGTTGTGAAATTAGTTACGGTATCTATCGCTCGATAATCGAGGTGAAGGCGATCGTCTGGAATGCCCGCCGCTCGAAAAATGGCTTGTGATTTCTGGCGAGTTTCCCCTGTTGAGACCCAAACATCTAGCGATGGGTAATGGCGGGCAAGCTGAGCCGCCACCGCTTCTCGACTCGGATCTCCGCCCAGCGTCAGAATCGCCTGAGGACGTGGAGCTTGGTGAGCAGCAACCGCTAGCCGGACTGGAATCATGAGCAGCACGATCGCCAGCAGCGTCGCTAAGCTGATAGATGCCCACCGCACAAGTTTGAACCAACCCTTTTTTAAAATCAACGGTCTAGCGATTCGCTACAAGTCATCCTCCATCTTCTTGCATATTTTATGTGATGGAAACGTTTTAGCGAACTGTCTGCAATGCGAAGCCGTTTCTTCAATAGTTGCCTCAGTGGGGCAATTGCTCGGGTAATCGTTGTGCCACACACATCATGACTAATGCGCCCTCGGTCAAATTGGGATTACGACCGCTCAGCCGTTGTGCCATGCCAATATTCCAAGCCTGCTTACCTCGTTCACCCTGCAAAATTTCAGCACCAACTTTCAGGTTATGAGGATACAGGTTCACCGAAAAGCCCAATGGTTCCAGGATGCCTCGAAAAAATGCTTCAGTCACCCCATCTCCCGGTAAATGATGCACTTCGGTTGCCTGACACCAATATTGCTCCTCTGCCGTCGCGTGTCCGCCGCGCTTTAGCAAACGATAGATGGGCAGGCGTAGCTTCCAGATCGCATG
>NZ_JACJOR010000073.1:0-5175 GCF_014695615.1 Leptolyngbya sp. FACHB-711 | reverse complement strand
GAATTGGGGAATTGAGGGGCAACGCAGGACTCTAAGACTCCTCAAACATCCTCCAGGAGAAATTCGGGCAAAAAGTCGAGTCTCAGGGAATCTCGTATCATGGAAAGAGTGACCTCCTGTGCGAATTCCTATGTCTGCTGTAACGCCGCTTGATGCTGATTCGATCGATTCTCCCCAAGGGAAAGCTGTAACCAAGCGCACAGGGGAAGCTGCAATCGATAGCCTCGCTGTTCCCCAAAGGGATGATAATCACCCGACCTCAACTCGCCCTTTATTAGGAATGACTCAGGCGGAACTCACAGAATGGGTTCAGCAGCAGGGTCAGCCCGCCTATCGTGGCAAGCAGCTTTATCAGTGGATTTATCAGCAAGGGGCACGATCGCTTGCGGACATCTCGGTGTTTCCCAAGCAGTGGCGAGCGACAGTTGTGGATGGGGCGATCGGGCGGTCAACGGTTCACTATCGATCGGAAGCGGCAGACGGCACGGTGAAATATTTGCTGCGGCTAGCAGACGGGCACATCATCGAAACGGTGGGAATGCCCACGTACAAATACACGGACTTACCTGGAAATTCGGCAGTGCGACGCGGCGCCAGTGAGCGGCTGACCGTGTGTGTCTCTTCTCAGGTGGGCTGTCCGATGGCGTGTGACTTTTGCGCGACCGGAAAAGGCGGACTGCTTCGCAACTTAGAAACACACGAAATTATCGATCAGGTGTTGACTGTGCAGGAAGACCTAGGGCAGCGCGTCAGCCATATTGTGTTTATGGGCATGGGCGAACCGCTGCTGAACATGAACAACGTGCTGGCTGCCATTCGATCGCTTAATCAAGACGTAGGCATCGGGCAGCGCAACATAACCGTTTCCACCGTTGGCATTCCCGGACGCATTCGTCGCTTTGCCGAACATCAGCTTCAGGTAACGCTGGCAGTAAGCCTCCATGCTTCTAATCAAGCAACGCGAGAAAGACTCATCCCCAGTGCCCGTGCTTACCCGCTTCAGGCATTACTGGACGAATGCCGCGAATATGTCAGCCTCACGGGGCGGCGCGTCTCGTTTGAATATATTCTACTGGCAGGACTGAATGACGGTCAGCAGCAGGCGATCGAGCTGGCCCACCATCTGCGTGGCTTCCAGAGCCATGTGAACCTGATTCCCTATAACCCGATTAGCGAAGCAGACTACCAGCGTCCCAGCGAACAGCGCATTCAGGCATTTGTTAAAGCCTTGCAGGACAAACACATCGCCGTCAGCATTCGCTATTCCAGAGGCTTAGATACCGATGCCGCCTGCGGTCAACTTCGTGCTTCCAAGGCAACGCTGTAGAAACCAGGGCAACGATCGCCACTACCCAAAGCGCTTGTGCGGCTACTGATTCACCTACTGATCCATCAGCAACCGCAGAAAACAAGTAGAGCAAAAATTTATAAGGAATTGAAGTCTAGTCAGGCATGATGGAAACAAAGAATATCTAGCTAACGAATTTATTTTTAAAAGCAACTCACAAACAAAATTGACCTATTCAGGAACGATCGTTCAATCTTTTCAAGGTTAAACGTGTGAATAATAAGTTTGAAGGAAAGGCTCAACGATCGCAAATCGTTTTGCAAGAACCAAACTTTATTGGATCCTGAATTGATCCTGAAATCGATCGATGAAGAAATCTTGAGAATAAGCAAAATCTTGAGAATAAACATAAGAGAAAAACAAATCTCGACCAGGAGGTAGAAAACTTGCTGACAACAGCACGCCCGGCGTAAACTTTGCTTGTACTGTTGCTCATGGACTCACTGAACCATGCAGGATATCTCAAAGGAAGATAATGCAGCGGTTTAAGAGCGCGATGTAGAAATCAATCTCGGACGCTGTAGAAATTCCTTGAGCCGCTGTGCGGCAGCTTCCTCGATCGCGTTATTGTCAGCAGACTCCCTATCAATAGCCTCCCCGTTAATCGTAAAGCCAGCCGTATTTTGAAACAGGGCACTGAAGGCGCCTGCACCCAGCCCCAACTGAGGAAACATTCGATAGCAGGGAAACTGCGCCAGATGCGATCGATAAGCTGACAGGGCATCAACGGCGATTGGTTGAAACTGCGAAAACTTTTCTAAAAACCATTCACAAACCTGTTCATTTTCTTCTGGAGAATAGGCGCAGGTCATATAAAGCAAATATCCGCCGGGAGCAACCACCCGCGCTGAATTGGCAATAATTCGCTTTTGTCGATTTGCATTTTTGTTGATGCTGACCGGATGAAAGCAGCCCGGAGCCTTGCCGCCTTTTGCTAGCAACGATTGTCCAGTACAGGGCGCATCCACGAGCACCACCTCTGCCGTTTGCGGAATTGCCTCTGCCAGCACTTCAGGGTCTAAATTTGACACAACAGCAGGTTCAATCTGACACCGCTTCAGGTTCGACAGCAGGGCACCAATTCGCTTGCCGATCACTTCATTGGACAGCAGATAATCCGGTTGCAGAGCAGCCCAAGCAAAAATACTTTTTCCGCCGGGAGAAGCACACATATCGACCACGAGGCGAACAGGAGCATTAATTACCCCCCCCTGGGAACTGCTTCGTATCGCCAGCAGCGGTGTGGCCGCAAACACTGAAGAAAAATCCAGACAGTAAAAATAGCCCGCTTTATGCAGCGAATGCTGTCCTGGTCTTTCTCCAAGCGTCAATCGATCGACAAAGGCTGCCTGCCAGAGAAGAGCAGGTTCGACGGCAAAGGGAAATGGCTCAGGACGAGGCTTTGTCCAGAGAATACAGGGCGAAAACGATCGCGGCTGAGTCAGCGCATGGATAAACTGCTGCTGTTGTTCGGCATCCGTCCAGAGTTTCTGGCTAAATTTAATCAGTAACTTAGAAGCTTCCATTTCACTTTTCGACTTCACCTTTCGATCGCTTTCGCGCTAAACATTAGCTTTCACTTTTGCACTAAGCATTGGCTCTGATTTCGCTTGCAGTTGCTGAACCGCGACCAACAGCTTTGCAGCACTTTCTTCGGCGGACAGCCCTGCAACGTCAGTCGGATGAATCACCACATCTCGCCGCTGCAGATCGTAGGTGTAGGTCTTGTCGTAGTATTCCAGGACAATGCTCACGCCTTCACTGATTTGTCCCTGACGAATAAAATCTACTGCCTGCTGAGTTCGCAGCCCACCCAACCGTTTGCGGATGCGCTCTGTTGCAGTTACGACTGCTTCGCGATCGGCTGAGCCATACACATTCGCTAGCAATGCCAATCGCTCCGATCGAGGACGAACAACTTCCAATACCTCAGCCTGATCCATCTGCTGAAACAAAGGCTCCGGAATGCAGCAGGTTCCAATTCGCTTGCTTTCTGCCTCGATCCAGATTGGGGAATCGGCCTGAAACTTTGCCCACTGCACGGCAGCCTCGTTTTCAAACTGCTCGTTTGTCGGTTGAGGAGGTAGCCCCAGCGAGCCATAGCTGCTGCCGCGATGACTGGCGATCGCCTCTAGATCAAGCACCTGAGCGCCTTGATTTTTCAGAGCCAGCAAAATGTCGGTTTTTCCAGTTCCAGTCATGCCGCCCAGAATCACGATCGGTTTAGGCTGCTCAAACGTTTTTAACGCCCAATTGCGAAATGCTTTGTAGCCGCCATGCAGGGTCGCAACCTCAAAACCCCCCATTTTGAGCACCCAGGCAACCGATCCACTTCGCATTCCACCCCGCCAGCAGTGAACTCGCACTCGGCGATCAGGGGCAAGCTGTTTGGCAGTCGCAAGAAACTGAGCGGATTTCGGTCCAACCAACTGAAAGCCTAGCTCAACGGCAGCGTCACGTCCCTCATGCTTATAGCAAGTCCCAACCTGCGCCCGTTCCTGGTCGGTAAACAGAGGAAAGCTAATTGCCCCAGGAATATGACCCTGTCTGTACTCGGCTGGACTCCGAACATCCAGCATTACCCCAGGGTGTGCTAAAAAATCGATCGCGTTTAAGCCTTGCATCAAAAGCCAAACCAGAACTCGAAGCGTGCATTTTCCAGTGTAGCGAGTTTGACTCAGCGGTCGAAAATGGGGCAATAAAAAACTCAGTAGCTGCCATATCTGCAAGACTACTGAGCCATCGACAGGATAAGTGAGAAAATGAAATGCCTTGAGGCTTAGCTGCCGTTAGTCGATAAAGCCCATCAGGGTTTCGCTATCGTCGATTTCATTTGAAGCGATCGGACGACCACCGGGCAGAAGGGTTGCAGCCAGCAGATCCGGGTTACTTGCCATGACCGGGCGACCGCCGGGCAGCGTCAGGTCATCACATACCACCATATCGCTAGCGAAAATAGGACGATTGCCTGGAAGAGCATATTCCATCACTTGCAGATGGCTTGCCATGATCGGACGACCGTTCAGAATCGTGCTAAAAACATCCATGTGGCTTGCAGCGATCGGGCGAACCCCTGCAGCAGTGAACTCTTCTACAACCTCGATCGCACCATGTATAATCGGACGATCGCCCAGGTAGCCCGTAAACCCTTGCAGATCTCCCTTAGAGTCCTCGGTTCGCACTGCCAGCTTTGAATCCCCACCATTGGTTTCCGGTTTCTTCGCCAGATCCAGCTTGCCTGCTTTTGACTCAGTCACTTCGCCGTTGCCCGCGCTCTTCTCTGCCATCGTTTCCTCCTGTACCAGTGCTTTATCTGATGGGTTACTTGGTGCGTTACTTGGTGCATTATCTGACGGATTTACCACCGCCGTTGCCTTTGCTCTGCTTCTGCGGCTTCTTCCCCCGGTCGAACCCCCCGCTGAACTTGTGCCCATTGCCTACACTCCAACCTGCGCTAAATCAGTTTGCTGAAGCTCAATCAACTAGCTTCAAGTCAACTAGTTTAAAGGGATGATGCCGATCGTGAATAAAACGATATATAAGTGCAACTTAGGCTACATTATAGGCGGAAACCATCCCTTTTCCATCGGCAGAATTTTGGCAGAACGATAGGGATTGCTAAAGCGTCCGATTACTTTTCGTTTAGACACTCGCTGAAAAGCGGACGGCGATCGTCAGCATATTGCCAGTGCATGATCAGCACCGTGTCAATAGACTTGTCGGGAAATAAGCAAGAATAGAAGGCAGAAATGGGATAAGCAAATGCTGGATATTGAACGGGTGCTGACACAAGACCGCTTGCTGCGCGCTTTAACTGGCTTGAATCG
>NZ_JACJOR010000072.1:0-6373 GCF_014695615.1 Leptolyngbya sp. FACHB-711 | reverse complement strand
TCGTCCCGTTATTCAGCGATCGAATTTGCGGGTGATTTAGTAGGTTACTTACTTTGCTTTTGTCTTGAGATGAATAGGGGGCGATGCAGGGTCTCAAGTTGTGTCTTCATATTTCGATTCAGCAACGCCCTACGAATTCTTTGTAAAATCTCCGCCATCGGCTCTGTCTATCCCTCCTGAACAGGTTCTTGAACGCTTCTCTGTTTACTGGGCTGGACTGCCTGCTGCAATAGATAAATCACAACTTCATTCAAAGTCAGGACTATTCTCAGCCGCAAGACTTTGAATACGGTCATACAGTTCTTCCGGCAAGTTTTCAGTCTGAATTGAAGCTATTCACTATGCTCCCATGCCCGAATAGCGGCGCAAACCTTTCTGCCACAGCCAGCGATTTAACGCCCAGAAGAGCGCGATCCAGCCCAGCATGATCAGTAACCCCTGCACTACATTTTCCGGCAGACCGATCAATAGACTGGCAGGAAAATTAATCATGTAGGGAAACGGTGTCCACAGCACAATTTGGCGGACGATCGGCGGAAACACTTCCAGCGGCGCGATAATGCCTGACAGAAACAGGTAGAACAGAAAAAAGAAAGACTCCAACGAATTTGCTCGCTCAATCCAGAAAGCCAGCATTGCGAAGGCGTATTGGGTAACAAACCGTAGGATGAACGCCAGAGTAACGGCGAGCAGGAACAGCAGAACTTGCGACAGGCTGGGAATCCAAACGGCTTGCGGATACAGCATAAAAAAGAGAATTACCAGCAGAATTGCAAACGGCAACCGGGCAAATCGCTCGGCAAAGTGAGACATAAAATGATGCCAGCCTGGATCGAGCGGTTGCAGCAGTCGAAATGAGAGCTTTCCTTCCACGACTTCGCGTTCAAACTCCCAAATTACCCAAACGACGGTAAATTGCCGCACCAGAAAAACGGCGAGAAAGTAACGAATAAAGTCGATCGATGAAAGTCCAAACTGCCCACTCTGCGATGCCTGAATCCACACGCCCATCAGGATGAGCGGTAGGCTGCCCGACAGCATCCACAGAATCAGCTCTGCTCGGTACTCCACCATATAAGCGTAGTAAACGGTGAGCAGGGTTTGGGCAATGCGACCTGTCCGCTTGAGCCTCTGATTCATCTTGTGCCTCTAGGCTGACGGTCTTCGATAAATTCACCGTCGGAGACTTTGCCCTGCGGGAGTTGATTGGGCGACACTGCCTGGTCATTCCCGTTTGAGGTTGCATCCACCCGGGTTCCTAACTGAAACACCTGACCGATCACTTCCTCGATCGGCGGGTCTGTCACCTTCAAATCTACGACTTCAAAGTCTGCTAAGAGCTGGGCGATCGTATGCGTCAGCTTTTCCTGCGGCACAATAAACTGCGCGAGTTGTCCATCTACCTGCTTCAGTTCTCCGTAGGGACGTAGTTCGGCAGGCGATCGAGGATAACTGAGTTCGATCGACACTTCCCGACAGGGCGCAAACCGTTCGAGCAAGCCTTCTAAACTGCCGTCGTAAATCAGGTTTCCGGCATGAATCATCAGCACCCGCTGACACAAAGCCGTAATGTCTGCCATGTAATGGCTTGTTAGCAACACTGTCGCCTGATAGCGTTCGTTGTATTCACGCAAAAACTCGCGCACATTGACCTGAGCATTGACGTCGAGTCCAAGCGTCGGCTCATCAAGAAACAGCACTTTCGGATGGTGCAGCAGCGCAGCCAGCAGTTCCGCCTTCATTCGTTCGCCGAGAGAAAGCTTTCGCACAGGCTGATTCAGCTTGCCTTCCAGGGACAGCATCTCGGTCAATTCGCCAACGCGCTGCCGATAATCGCGATCGTCTATTCCATACACTGCCGCATTAATTCGGAGGGAGTCCAGCGCAGGCAAATCCCAGATCAACTGCTGCTTTTGCCCCATCACCAGCGTAATTTGCTGAAGAAACGCCCGCTGCCGCCGAAAGGGAATATGCCCTGCCACCGTGACTTGTCCTGAGGACGGGTGAATCAGTCCGGTGAGCATTTTAAGCGTGGTTGTTTTGCCTGCCCCGTTTGGTCCCAGAAACCCTACGACCTCACCGGGTTCGATCGCAAAGGAAACCGATTGAACCGCTGTAACCGAGCGATAGGTGCGCTGAAAGAAATGCTTGATGGTTCCCGCAAAACCGGGATCTTTAATCGCAACGGGATAAACCTTCGTCAGGTTTTCAACCGAGATCATGGGCATGGGACTGCTGGGGTGTGGTGTCATGTCTTATCGTTTCCCGTCAATTCCCAGATGTCTTCCTCCTTCCAGGCTATTTCGGAACCGAGCGATCGGTAGCTCTCATCTCCTTTAAGAATTTAGGCTTCACTCCTAACCTCCTCATTTTTGGGGTAGGGAAGGCACGCCTACTACAGTTCTCAAAGTCCCTAGAATTAGGAGATTTAGGGGGCTGCAAAACCCAGAACTTGGACAAAACTTGTGGATACACACCAGCCCTACATCAAAGAGGGATTGAGGGGGAAGGCATCTGGAATACCGTACATCAGACGATGGCATTGCTGATCCGACAGATGAATTTTGCAAGGGTAGTTTTCAAATCATCCCTAGCGCAGAACTCCCTATCTGATAATCCGATTTCCATTCAGTAATGCCCAGACTATTTCTGTTCGGGGTGGGTGGCTTCAGGAGCATCCATACCTAGTTGATTGATGACGCGAATCATTTGGTAGAGCCGTCCAAAATCGCGCTGGTTGTAGTGCATTACTAAACGGGGCAACTGTGCCGCATCGCCGCCCAACTCCTCCGGCAGTGGCTTGGCTTGCTCGATTTTTCCCGATATCAAAATATCGCTGAAGTTCTGGTTCAGATACTCCATATCGTTGGCAGATAGCTCGGAGTTGAGGCGCAGCACCAGTTTGTCGCCCACATAGCGGCTAGAGTGAAACACGCGATAAAAGCTCGAAATCATCTCGCAGGCAAGATCGACGCGATCGGTAATCGTGTACAAATCCAGATCGTCCGGGCTAATCAGGCCATCCTTCAGCAAATGGTCACGCACATAAGCTTCCCAGCCGCGCCAGTAATTGCTTCCCGGCGGCTCTACCAGCACGAGCGGCAGCAGGTCAGACTTTCCAGTTTGCATCAAAGTCAGGCATTCATACGCCTCGTCCTGCGTACCAAACCCGCCCGGAAACAAAGCGAGCGCATCGGTCTCCCGCAGAAAAAACAGCTTGCGTGTAAAGAAATACTTGAAATTGACCAGCTTGTCGCTGCCTTCGAGAAACGGATTTGACCCCTGCTCAAACGGCAGTCGAATGTTCAGCCCAAAGGAGTTCTCTGATCCGGCTCCCTCATTGCCCGCCTGCATAATACCGGGACCGCCGCCCGTCATCACCATAAAGCCTTGCAGCGTAACGCATCTTGCAAAGTCAACCGCCATTTGATACGCCGGAGTTCCAGGCTTGATGCGAGCAGAACCAAAAATCGTAATTTTGCGGATGTGGCGATGGGGATAGAATACGCGAAACGCCTGTTCCATATCCTGCAATGAAGCGTTCAGGATTTTCCAATCGAGGCGATCGGCATCGACTTCTGCCATCCGCGCCAGGGTCATGAGTGCCTGTTGAATCAGTGCGCCATGCTTCATCTTGGGCAACTGATCGAGCAATTCGCGAATTTCTGCCTGAAAGGATTCTAAGCTGGACGATGAAGGAGATAGGGTCATGTATTCCTGTGACAGCAGTACCCTATTCTACCGGATCAAAAAACGCGCTGTCTAAATCGCCTTTACGGCAATTCTTTGTAGGACTGAAGCGGGATACCAGGGCAAAACCGGGCTAATCCAGATGAAGTTTGCTTCCTTGTGTTAAGCCGTTGGGATGCTACAGCAGCGCAGTCCCAAAATCCACGTAAAATGCCCCAGCCAGAAAGACCAGGGCACTTAAGACAAAAGAGATGGCGTACTAGAAATCTCGTACTCTCAATCTCACAAACAAATCTCACAAACCGCAAAGTAGCCAGAACCGAATAGACATAAAACGAGGGGTAGAATGCCTGTGACGGCTGATCGATCGAGCAACTTAGAGATATTTTTCGAGCGTGGTCGCCAGCGTGGTTTTAGGAACGGCCCCAACCACCATATCCACCCGCTGTCCGCCCTTGAAGATCATCAGGGTAGGGATGCTGCGAATCCCATACTTGCTGGCAACGCTGGGATTTTCATCGGTATTGACTTTGACAACTTTAATCTGACCAGCGTACTGTTCGGAGATCTCATCAACCACGGGTGCGACCATCCGACAAGGACCACACCAGGGTGCCCAAAAATCAACCAGAACAGGAACGTTGCTCTCAATTACTTCTTGTTCAAAAGTTGCGTCTGTAACTGCGGCTGCTGACATGCCTGAAATCCTTAGCCTATATTATCGTTCAAAATCTTACCATAGCGAAAACAAGCAGCTTGCGCTATCGGTCTATACAAACAGATATAAATTTGGGATTCAGCTCTCTCGTCCGATCGAATGATTTGAACCTCATCGAGCTATGTTTTTAGACGGCATTTTCGACCCTTTTTTGAGACCGTCCTGAGCAGCAGAGGTTTGAGCAGAGAACTTCTTCTCCTGTGACAGTTTCTTAAAAACATGCCAATTGAATGCCTGTTTAAACGAGGAACCGCCTGAACAGTGTCCAGGCGGAGTGTGGTGTGAGGAGTGAACGGAAACATACGTCTCCGCTTCCTTCTATTGTAAGCGACTGTTATGGATTTTCACTATGGTTTCCCGTGAAGCCGCAGATAAACTTATATAAATCCGGTTGACAAGGTGAAGTTTATTTACCCATGCCGAGCTGCTGTGCCTTCTGGTAAACCTTGCCTTCAGTCAACAGCGAGGGAGCAATCACGACTTCAACTTGCTGCATCTCCCGAATATCCTTTGCGCCCAGCGTGCCCATACTGGTTTGCAGTGCCCCCAGGAAGTTGTGAGTTCCATCATCGAGCTGAGCCGGACCGCGCAGAATTTGCTCTAGTGTTCCGGTCGTGCCCACACGAATGCGAGTACCACGCGGCAAAACCGGACTGGGTGTTGCCATGCCCCAGTGATAGCCCCTGCCTGGAGCTTCTGCGGCTCTAGCGAACGGAGAGCCAATCATCACGCCATCCGCACCGCAGGCAATACATTTGCAGATGTCTCCTCCGGTAATTAAGCCACCGTCTGCAATCACCGGAACGTATTTGCCCGTTTCCCGATAAAAGTCTTCACGCGCTGCTGCACAGTCTGCTACAGCAGTCGCCTGGGGCACGCCCACGCCTAACACTCCGCGAGAGGTACAGGCAGCACCGGGACCAATGCCGACTAACACCGCCGCCGCGCCTGCTTTCATCAGGTTGAGTGCTACGTCATAGGTTACGCAGTTGCCTAGCACGACGGGAATCGGCATTTCCTGACAGAACTTTGCCAGATCCAGCGGGGTGATCGACTCTGGAGAGAGGTGAGCCGTTGAAACCACGGTTGCCTGAATAAAGAATAAATCTGCGCCTGCTTTTGCAACTGTTGCGCCAAACTTGGCAGCTCCCGCAGGGGTAGCACTTACCGCTGCAATCCCGCCCTGGGATTTAATTTCCTGGATGCGCTGCTCGATCAGTTCTGGCTTGATTGGCTCGGCGTATAGCTCCTGCATCAGGGGCACAAATTCGTGCTTATCGACAGAGGCAATGCGATCGAGAATTGGCTCAGGATCGGCATAGCGCGTTTGAATGCCTTCCAGGTTTAGCACTCCTAATGCACCGAGTTGGCTCAGCCGCACTGCCATTTTGATATCGACAACTCCATCCATTGCACTGGCAATGATCGGAATCTGTCGCTGAATGCCGCCGATCGTCCAGCTTGTATCGGCAAGCGAGGGATCGAGGGTTCTGTTTCCGGGAGATAGTGCAATTTCATCGATCCCGTATGCTCGACGGGCAGCTTTGCCTCTACCAATTTGAATGTCCACGCTTCTATTCCTTAAGACTTATTCAAACTAGACTATCAAATCTAGAGAGATTCAGGGGACAACCCGATCGGGATCCGGACAAAACATCTGTATGCTTTGTTACAGCATTTTGATGAATCTCCGATAACTTTGAAAAATGAGAATTGAGCTTGAAGCAATAGCAATAAAGCAATAGCAACAAAGCAATGGCAAAAGTATCGAAGATCGATCGACTTGCAAAAGCTTTCATCCTGGTTGCTCAAGCTTGAATTTTGTAGGCTGGAACGGCAAAAGAATAAGGAATATAGCTTTACGGATACACGTTCGAACAATGGTTGAAGGCAGCATCGACACAATCGCGAAAGCTATCAAATTCATCCCAGCGTTGACGCATCCAATTCTTGAGCACGAACCAC
>NZ_JACJOR010000071.1:0-17114 GCF_014695615.1 Leptolyngbya sp. FACHB-711 | reverse complement strand
ACGCGACACTGATCAGCCCCGACAAAGGAACCATCAAATTGGAAAGAACGTTGATTGTCGCCAGTCGCAGAAAGCGCGGCAAAAAATCAATCGATGCCAGAGCTAACCCGAAAGAATTTCCCCGATCGCCGGATTGCTCTGGGGAAAGCGAAACGGCAGGCGGATCGGCAGCAGAATCGACCGTCGGAGAAGAACGAGGCATTGATGAAGCTCTGCGAAAGTGTTGTTCTCGTTCTACTCTTAATTTGGTTTAAAAAACAAGTCGAAATTGGACGAAGTGTGAAGATTTTTTAGCCAAACAGCCAGAGCCACAAAGGAATCAGCAAGAAACAGCTTCCGGTCGTGAGCACAATGCTACTGGCAATCAGCGATCGATCAATTTCATATTCTTCTGCCAAAATCAGTCCGGCAAAGGCACTGGGCATTCCTGCCATTAAAACCAGGGCAAGCTGGGCAGGCTGTGGCAGTGCCAAAAAATGAGTCACGAGTCCGAGCAGTCCTGGCAGGGCGATCGTCTTAAGTAACATTGGCACGATTGCAATTTTCAGACTCTTCCAGCCCTGAAGCTGTCGCAGCCGCGTTCCCATCAGCAGCAACGCCGCCGGAATCACAAAGGCGATCGAGCCATGCAACCCAGATTCCATGATTGCGGGCAGGGGGATGGATTGAGTGCTGTATCCGAGAAGAAATGCCCACAGTGACGGAACAGTGAGCACATCTTTGATCAGTTCCTTGACTTGGGGATGATCTGCCTGCCGTCCGTAGTAGCTAGCTAAAAATACGCCCGTGCCATAGGTTCCAATTACGTTTTGCGTCACGCAGTAGGACACTAACCAGCCCCAATAATCTGCACCGACAAAGGCGGGGGCGATCGCTAAGCCCACAAAGCTCGTGTTACCCAGGACTGAAGCGATCAAAAAACTGCCGCGCTCGGCAGGGCAAAAGGGTTGAACTGCACTGCAATTTTCTGCGGTCAGACCTGCCGCAACCGATTGGAACTCCAAGCGGGACTGCATCGCCTGAAGGACGAGCCAGGCGATCGTAAAGCCGCTTAGCAACGTGGCGATTATCAGGAGCGGAGCTAGTCCGACTTCTGCTGCAAAATTGGTTTGTCTTGCCAGTGCCAGAATTTCGAGGGGAACGCCGACCCAATAAAGGCTACGTCCTAGCAATCGCGGCAGAGAAGCGGGCAACGATCCTGAAAAAATCAGCCCCAGCCCTGTCCAAGCAAAAAGCGGCAGATAGGACTGAAGCAAAGCATCTGTCATTGGGGATCAGGTTGGAGGGCAGAAAGGCTGCTCTATTCTAGAACGTCTATTGCCTCAATTCGCCACTGTCCCTGGCTTCGGACTAAGTTATAGCGGGCGCGAATGCTGTCTTCATAGGAAGAGCTTTGGTCAATCTGACCATTCACAAACAAATCGCCCCGCTCGGTCACGATCGCCTCTACCTGCGCCCGTTCATCGCCCGAATTGAAGGCGGCAGAACTCGCAGCACGGTCTGAACTGCCTGCCGGACTGCCCGATGCTGTCGGACTCGCCCCGGAACTTGTCCCAGAACTTGTCCCAGAACTTGTCCCGGAACTGGCTGAATCAGAAGTGGAATCAGAGGAAGCCGTGCTCGAAGTCGCCCCAGTAGTCGAATTATCCCCTGCCGAACTGTTCACAGTTCCACTTTCCTTTGTAACAGAGACAATTTCCACATTGGGATGCTCATACTGCCAGTACCAGTTTTCTGTCTTTGCTTTTTCCGATCGCGTTTGCCACTGAGACAGCAGGGGATTCGCAAGGATGTCAGCAAGGGCACCAGTTTGATGCTGATTGCCCATTGCAGCTGCTTTTGCCGTTAGCCAGGACTGAAGCACCGTTTCAGCCGTCGTTTCGGTGAGCGGTTCGGTAACCCCTGCGGCTGACGACTGCGGACTTGACTGGGAAGCGGCTGGCGCGGCATTCGATTGAACAGTTGCAGCGGGAGAAGGATCGGTCGTTGCGGGTGCGGGATCATTTTGTCCGGCAAACAAACGGCTGATCAAGAACGCCAGCACCGTCAGACTCAGCAAGCCGATCGCTGCCAGAAACACAAGCCGATCCAGACGTAGCCCTTTTCGGGTTGCGGGTCGGCGCGAGGGTGGGGCAATTGGTGCTGCGATCGGTTCTTCGGGTGGGTCTTGGCGAGTCCGAGACGAAGCTGCTCCCCCAGCGGAGTGATTGCCGACGGCAGGCAGGGGGTTTGGATCGACAAAACGAGTGGGGCGACCTGTGCCGTTTGTTCTTGCCCCGTTTTGTTCTTCGTACGGTTTTGGACGGGATGTAAACCGCTCGGCTGGGGCGACTTCGGAGTCGCTGGCTCCACGATTGGGCATGGTTACTGCCGAGGAACTGCGATCGGATTGGTTTCGCAGCAATGTGCCAGTTTCTCCAGGGGATGGAGATTCGCGATAGGACGTTCCACCAGACCAGGGTGAGCTGAGTTCGGGTTCGTTGGGCAATTCCTCTAAATACGCCTGCACATCCTCATCTGCAAAATACTCTTTCAGCGAGGCTTGTTTGCGGGCAAGATCCCGAAAGTGGGGAAAGACTTCGTTTTGCAGCCAGCGTTCACTGTAAAGGCACAGTCCGGGCAGCAAATCGGGGGAACCCTGCGAGTGGTCGCGAATAAAGGCAAGGGATTCGTATTCCTGGCTTAGTTCTAGTGCCCGACTCGCCTCTTCGGTCTGCCCCAGCAGCAGCGCGCAAACTGCCTGCTCCAAATGGACATCCTGACGGATACCAAGCCGTATCAGCATGGTTTTTGCCCGGCGCACCAGGGCGGGCTGCCCCTCTGCAAAGCCTCTTGCCACCAACGCATAAACTGCCAGATAAGTAGCAACCGGAGAAGGGCGACGTGCCTCAACTTCAAAAAGAGCCTGCTGTTCCGCAGAAGTGAGATAGCTTCGCAACTGCTGCATAAAGCGCAGAAAATCGTCGGTGTTGAGTCCAGATTGGTCTGCTCCTTCGCCGTCGATCCCGCCGCGATCGTGCAGCATCTCTTGCAGCAGCGTAAGCCCCTGCCGCCGTTCAGCCACATGGCTTTCCGGCAAAGCAAGTAGCTCTAGAATTCGATACGGGCGCAGCTTATAGAGCTCTGCCTGCATTTCGCCCCGTATCTGAGCAAACACTCCTTCACGCAGCAGCAGTTCTCGCCCCGTATCTAGCGATTCCGCCGCGTTTTCGTACTGCCCCTGGTTCCACTGCTCTCGTCCCAGTTCCAGGCAGGCAAGCGCGACCGCGAGCAAAATATCTGTGCTAATGATGTCGGGGTCGCCAAATTGCCCCTGTTTGACGCTGCGATTGCCGCCGATCACATAGGGACGACCCAGCTTTAAAATCAGCTCGTACTCGCCCAACTCCAGCAAAATCAGCAACACGCCCACAAACTGAGCTTCGTCAATCTCAATACAGGGGGTATAGAGATCAATACCGAGATCTGGATCACCAGGACGATAGCTGCCGTTGATCGAACTGCCGAGGTTATGCTCATCGATCGCCCCCCCCGATTGCTCTGCAGCTCCCCCCGGAGATAATCGCCCAACCTCCAGCAGCTCATAGGATTTGGCGAGGAAACCCGCATCGTATTCCTGCCGCTGCACCGGATCAGAAAGGACAGCATACGCTTCGTCAATCAACTGCCGTCGAGCCGCAACCGCCGCCTCTGAAAATTCTCGTCGAGGAGGAAGCTGAAGGGATCGATCGCGATGAGCCTGCTGAAGCTGCTCCGCAGTTGCCTGTATCGGTAATCCTAGAATCCGATAATAATCTAGAGGAATTCGCACCGTCTCCTCCCCTGCAAGTCGTTCATCTAACACACAAATTTGCTATCGCGTCAGTTTGTATCAATGGCATTCACCGAACTTCCGCACGGATAGAAGCCCTTCTAAGGAATTCTCTGCTAACTCGGTCGGGATGACCAAGGCAATTAGCCAAATCAACGTTTACTAAAATTCATCCCTCAGCATAGATAAAAAAGTCCTCTTCGTAACATCAGCTTCTTAGAAGCCTGAACTCAGGCCGAATCGAGAGAGCCAAATAGAGAGCAATTATATCCGAACTCGCTCTGTCGAAAGCGATCGTTTTGCGACACTCCTCAGGTGTAACCTCTAATACACAAAAAATGAGAACCCCTAGGGTTTCACGGTTGGCTCTTTTCTCAGTCTCGGACAAACGTTATTAGGGAAATAATTCCGAGCCAGCCAGCCTCGATAGGGTCTTAAATCATGCTTAAGACAGAGGCTAACTTTCGATCGTTCTGCTAGACAGTGACAACGATTATCAGGAAAACGTAAGATTCAAATTTAGCTTGAATGGTCGAAGTTTGCAGATTGTACCTGATCCCAGTCTCAGATTAGTCAGGAATGGTATGGATCTCTATAAGTGATCTAGATTACACCCAGCGATGTCCGTAGTGCACGACCCTAACTGTACGACTTCTCGCGCAGAATTTTATCTATATTTGGTTTGGTGCAGAATTTGGTTTAGTGAAAAATAGCGTTCAGAAGGAACCGAGCAGAGTTCGATCGCCTTTTGCTGCCTAGTTCCGCCTTTTTGTCCCTAAATTGGGCTAGGATGATCTGCGGCTGATTATCTCTGACCCTGTTTATCTCCGACCCTCTAAAGGAGGCTGCCCCAATTTTGCAAGAGCGACAGCAAGCAGATTATTCTTAATAAATGTGAGCTATATAATGTTGAGCTTGGCCATGTTGCTCTCGGTCAGCTCATGAGATTCCCAAACGATTTGCAGACTTGGAGCAGGCGATCAGGGTTCAAGCCTAACGCAGGCGAACTGAGGCTCAGCCCCTATAGCTCCGCAGTTATAAAGGATCTACGACAAGCACTTACGATAAGTATTTACGACAAGTGAGTATTTACGATAAGGATCAACGACCCAAGTACCCCCAATCAAATTACCCACAAGCAGTACACTGTCGCTGAAGGAAACGGCACATCAATGATTCAGGAACGGACAATTCCCACTTTGCCCTCGATCGCGCCCGTAACCCGTGAAGAGGGGCTGGCGATCTATGAAGATATGGTCTTGGGGCGCACCTTTGAAGACAAGTGCGCTGAAATGTACTACCGGGGAAAAATGTTTGGATTTGTCCACCTGTACAACGGGCAGGAAGCCATTTCCACAGGTGTAATTCGTACGATGCACCCCGGTGAGGATTATGTGTGCAGCACCTACCGCGATCACGTTCATGCCTTGAGTGCCGGAGTTCCTGCCCGTGAGGTCATGGCAGAACTGTTTGGCAAAGTGACCGGATGCAGCAAAGGACGGGGTGGCTCCATGCACCTGTTTTCGGCGGAGCATCGGCTACTGGGCGGCTATGCCTTTATTGGAGAGGGAATTCCGGTTGCGTTAGGAGCTGCGTTCCAGAGCAAGTATCGCCGAGAAACAATGGGCGACGAAACGGCAAACCAAGTAACGGCAGCTTTCTTTGGAGACGGAACTAGCAACAACGGGCAGTTTTTCGAGTGTCTCAATATGGCAGCCCTCTGGAAACTGCCGATTCTGTTTGTGGTGGAAAACAATAAATGGGCGATCGGCATGGCGCATGAGCGGGCAACCTCTCAGCCAGAAATTTACAAGAAAGCCAGCGTGTTTGGGATGCCAGGAATCGAAGTAGACGGAATGGATGTTTTAGCCGTGCGAACGGTTGCGCTAGAGGCGATCGAGCGTGCCCGTGCCGGAGAAGGTCCAACGTTGATCGAGTGTCTCACCTACCGCTTCCGGGGTCATTCGCTGGCAGATCCAGACGAATTGCGATCGAAAGCCGAAAAAGAAGCCTGGCTTGCCCGTGACCCAATCAAAAAACTGGCAGGTCACCTGACTGAGAAAAATTTGGCAACCGCAGAAGAGCTAAAGGCGATCGATCGACAGATTCAAGCCGTCATTGAGGATGCGGTTAAGTTTGCTCAGGATAGCCCTGAGCCAGAAGCCAGCGAACTCTACCGCTATGTGTTTGCAGAAGACGAGTAATTTGCCTCTTACCTGCGCCTGACTCCTATGGCTGACCCAATCATGTACAGCAGCGAGGATTACTACGTGCTGCTGGAACCCAACCAGCCAGAGCAAATCCTCACGGCTGCGGAACTGTTCGACCGATTAAAAGCAGTGCTGAACGATCGCCAGGATAACCTACCCCGCGATGTGCAGCAGTTCACCCACCTGGATGAGCAGACAAAATATCTGATGGAAACTGCCTGCGCGCTGGATATGAATCCAGGCGAGTACCTTCAGTGGTACGCCGTTCGACTCGAAAAGTAGCAGAATGCTCTTGCCACCCAGTAATAGATTAAAGCAGGTGCGTTGTCTAATCTCGCCGCCAATCCGCTTGCTTTAAGCCGTTAACCCAACTTCTATCTCCGTCGTCTTTATCCCCGGATCCACCAAGCTTCGGGGTAGGATGCAGACGTAAAACGTTTGCCTGGAAGATTCCAAACTTCCCCCCCTTAACCCCCAGTGCTGAGGGAAACCGAGGGCTCTTGAAGGTTCTCAAAGCTCTCCAACGAAAATATAGGGGGATATATAACCTTTGCGGCTGCTCAAACCCCTTCTAACAAAACAGGGAGCATCCCGCGTTTGTTAATGGATTGCTCCTCGTTGCCCAGCTCCTGCTTCCAGCAACATTGAACAGGGGGACGTTGTTACGAAAGCTACAGTAGCTTGATCGTTCCTATTGATCAACATCACGATTTTTAGAATTAGCAACTGCGCCAAATCACAATTTTCTATTTCATAGAGTTTTAATCACTGGAATTGCATTTTGATCGAGCCAAGATTCAGAAGGATTACGATCGCAATTGGGCTTGCTCTCCTGATTTTTTGAGAATCTTTATCTAAAAATTAAATTTGTATCGACAAAACAGTGTTTTACTAAGACTGTTTCAACAAATTCGATCGCTCTCAGAAAGGGATTGAATTATAAAGATTTACTAAAAAAAACCAGAAGAAATGAAATCTTTTCCGGTAGAAGATGAGCAACTGTCTTTGGATAGATGGCTGTACCCTGAGATCCTTATAAAGTGGGGATCAGTTAGCTGGAGAGCGATCCCCGTCTTAAAGAAACGATTTTCTAGGGTTGTTCTCTGCTAATTTTGACATAATAAAAGAATTGAACGCTGTCTTTACTTAAGCAACTTTAAGTCAGGTTTCTCACCGTTAAGGTTTAGACTTGAAAATTTTAAGCGATCGAATTTATTGTTTTTTCTGATTTTTGATCGAGTTACTGTCAATTCAATCAATAGGTTTAAAGAGGCTGTGATTAATTGTTCTTTTAGTTCGTTCTCAGCGAAAGAAACTGAAGCCAAAGAAGCGCAGAGTACAGAAACTCAAATGATTCCGCTATCGCAATCAATTCGATGCCCAAACTGCGGTAGCCCTGGCGAAAGGCTTTATCTAGTCAACCAGCAGCTGATCCAAACTCAATGTCCGACCTGTGACTATCTTTTGATTACCTGTTCACGTACAGGAAATGTTATAGAAGCTTATGCTCCTGGAATTTCAATTTGTTCTTAATCTATTGATAGTGGATAACTCTAACTGAACTCGAAAGCTGAATTTAGAAGCTGAACTTAATAGTCGAACTCAAAGTGCGAGTCGGGCAATCGTCTAAAAGCTGGAACAAGCTTAAGAACAATTAGAAAAAATCGCTAGAAAATTGATTAATCCTAAGCAAGTTTAATCTCACAGTGGAGTTCAAAGGGGGTCACAGCTACCCTCTTTTTTTGCTTCTTGTTAAGGCTGAACGCGCTGCTGCGCCTGCTCCTGGTGTTTCTGAGTAATTTGCTTCGAATTGTTAAGAAGCCGAAAGCTTAGTTCTGTAATATGGGCATCCTCCTAAAGGAATATTGCCTTAACAGGATTGCTAGCTGTGCTGCGTCGATTTGCTCTTCTGTTTCTCTCTACGCTTATTGCAGTCTCCTTCGTTCGTGTTCCCTCTTTTTCCGATTGGTTGTCTGGTTCATGGTTTACCCTGTTCCGCACTAGTTCTGCCCTGGCAACCATTTCACCTCCTCCAGCTGTTCTCCCATCGTCACTCACAGATTCCCTTCTGCCGAGTTTATCGCCTTCTCCAGCTCCATCCTCTGAAAGCCACCTTCCGGTCGATATCCGCTATCACTTTTATCCGATCGCAGGAACAACGGCTGCCGAGCTGCGATCGCAAATGCTTCGGCGAAGCCCTGTGAGTGATGCTGAGGGACGCTCGTTCGATGCCCTGACCAATTGGAACGTTCAGTGGAACATTCGCTTTGCCCGGAATGGCAAAAACTGCGTGGCTCGATCGATTAGTACTCAAGTCGATGTCGTCTTCACGCTGCCGCGATGGAAGGGTTCCCACTATGTATCATCTGGGCTGCGAACGGAATGGAATCACTACATGACTGCCCTGCAACTGCACGAAGAGGGGCACAAAAAGAACGGCGTTGCTGCGGCTCAGTCCGTGCTGCAAGTGTTGCGCCAGCTTCCTGAATATCCGAACTGCCGCGAGCTTGAAAAGGCTGCCAAAGAAGCGGCTGATCAGGTTATTGCGGTTTATAACCGCCAGGATATCGCATACGATCGCGCCACGGGGCACGGCAGAACTCAGGGAGCCGTTTTCCCGCTCATTCATGCAGATGCTCAGACTGCCCCGAATGCCTCCCTTTAAGGGTCACCGCTTCTAGATATAAATTCTAGATATAAATCTGGCTCAAGATAATGCGAAGCCGATCGTAGTCATCCTTCAGCAGAATGCTCAGCATTCGTCCTGCCTGAACGAGCCATTGGCGATCGGCTTGCCGCAGTCGGTAAATTTCTCGGATTGCGGCTGCCGTTAAACCATCGACGGGTGCGCCTGTCACCTGAAGCAGCGTTCGCAGAAAATCAAGCTGTTCGCTGAAGCGCAAAATTTCTTCAGAGTCGCAGTAGTAAACTGCCTGATGAATTTGCGGTGGACGAGGCGGCAAATGCTGATAAATCGTTTCGCTCAGGCTGCTGCCGTTTTTCCTGCCGTTCCCGTTTTTGACGTTCCCATTCCTGGTTCCGTTTCCGGTTCCATCCCTGGCGGCATGGCTTCCTCTACCGGACTGAAAGCCGACGATCGCTGCCCGAAACTCGGTTTTGAGCATGGCGAAAATCTGCGGCTGCTGTTCTCGCAGGTCTTGCAGCGAGAGTCCTAACGCTCTGGCACGATGCACCGAGTCGATCGGGCTGGTCGTGGCATGATAAACCACGGCATAAACCACATTTCCAGACTCTTCATCTTTTGCCTTGACCCAGCTTCCGAAGGGCGGCATCACTGCAAAGCTGAGGTCTTCCGGTTCAAGGCACTGCGCTAGAAATTCAGTCGTTGCCGTCTCGATCACTTCGGCGAAATAGCCAGGGTGACGGCTTTGAGAGCTGAATTGAGGCAGAGGCAGCCGCATAGGAGGAATGTGCGATCAGGTTAGGGGAAAGAAGGTGAGCGGATAGAAGAGTGAGGCGATCAGGCGATGCGGAGATTATTTCTTGGCGCGTCCGGCTTTAGCATCGATCGCTTCGATATCAGCCAGTTTAAAGGTGACAAGTTTATCCCAGTTGCCGCCTTCAAACAGCACAGCCACCTTGCCATCGCCTACACGCTGAACCAAGCCTTGATAGCCGTAATAGATATCGTCGACGTTTTTAACGCGAACTGCAGCTCCCGGCAGAATCATAAGTGAATCATCGGTAAAGTGAACTGATATTAGCTTAGATCATTCCCGCACGAATGCAGAAGAGAAACCGCAATAGAAATCCTTGATGATTGCTGTTTGCAGTTTGAATGATGCTAAAACTTGAGCCGATGACGATAGTTATTCACTGATTCCACAATCCCCAGCGCGATAAAGTTAGTGAGCAACGCCGATCGCCCATAGCTAAGCCAGGGTAAAGGAATGCCTGTTACGGGAGCCAATCCAATCGTCATGCCAATATTCACCAACACCTGAAAGACAATCATCGACAGCACCCCGATCGCTAGCAGCGAACCAAAATTATCTTTAGCGTTTTGGGCAATAATTACCAGCCGCAGACAAATGAGCCAGAACACCGCCAGCACGACCACACAGCCGACAAAGCCCATTTCTTCGCCGATTGCCGAGAAGATAAAGTCGGTATGCTGTTCGGGAATGAAATTGAGCTGGGTTTGAGTGCCCTGATTGATGCCGCGCCCCAACATTTGCCCTGCTCCGATCGCAATCCGCGACTGAATCAGGTGATAGCCGCCGCCAAGCGGGTCTTTATCGGGATTGAGAAACAGTGCCAGCCGATCGCGCTGATATTCCTTCAGTAAATTCGTCCAGGCAAAATTTCCCAGTCCCCCCGCAATCAGATTCACTACGCCCACCCCGATCGACCCCCACAATGCCCAGGGCAGTGTGCGCCAGCCGAGATACAGCACCAGCCCGATCCAGAAAAACCAGCTCGGCAGGAAAATGCCAAACAAAATTGCAGAGACGATCGGAGAAATCAGCAGCACTAGCCAACCCGGATTCGCATTGCCCCAGTAAAGCATTCCCAGCGTGATTGCGCCAAACACCAGTCCCGTTCCCAGGTCAGGCTGAAGCATAATCAGCACCCAGGGAACTGCGGTAATTACCAGCGTCTTCAGCACGATCGGAATCGTGGGCGCACCGCGCTCGTTCAGGGTTGCTGCCAGCGTAATGATCACGCCTACTTTGGCAAATTCCGACGGCTGAAGGTTGAAGTTGCCGATCGTCACCCAGCTTTGTGCTCCATTTGCCGTGGTTCCAATAAAAATTACGATCAGCAGCGAAAGATTTGTGATTGCGTAGATAATCCATTGCCACTGAAGCAAATTTTCATAGCGCGATCGGGCGATGAACAGTGCCATTACCAAACCAATGCCGCCCGTGATCCAGTGCTGCCACCAGGTGGAAAATCCCTGATGCAGTTCAGTACTGCGAATGGCAATGCCTCCGAGCGCCGTCATGCCGATTGCCAGCAAAAACAGTAGCCAATCGACTTCCTGCCAGGGCTGTATCAAAGCTTTCCAGCTAATGCGGCTAAGGGAGCGATAAAGCATGGGCAAATTGGGGAAAAACTGCGCTTAAGACAGAATAGCTTATGCCAGGGCAGCGACGGAAACTCTGGCGGCAACCTGCTGAGCGATCGCCGTAATCGCTTTAGCAGAAGGAGACTCTGGATCATTCACCACGATGGGAACGCCTCGATCGCCCCCTTCTCGTACCGGAAGCTCCAGCGGAATACAGCCTAGCAGCGGCAAGCCCAATTCTTTGGCAGTTTTCTCACCGCCGCCGGAGCCGAAGATATCGTATTGGCGATCGGGTAGATCAGGCGGCACAAAGTAGCTCATATTTTCCACAATGCCCAGAATCGGAACCTGAAGCTGCTGGAACATCCGCAGACCGCGACGGGCATCGAGCAAAGCAACGGTTTGGGGTGTGGTGACGATCACGGCTCCTGCCATCGGCACAGCCTGCGCTAGGGTCAACTGCGCGTCTCCGGTTCCGGGCGGCAAATCGACAATGAGATAATCCAGGTCACCCCACTGCACTTGATAGAGAAACTGGCGAATAATGCCATTCAGCATCGGACCACGCCAGACTACAGGCTGATCCGGGTCGATCAAAAAGCCCATCGAAACGAGCTTCACGCCATAGTTAAACGCAGGCTCCAGCACTTCTCCGTTACTGCCCTGGTGCACCACAATTTTTGCATCGGCTAACCCCAGCATTGTTGGCGCGTTGGGACCATAGATATCTGCGTCGATCAGCCCCACTTTTGCGCCTGCCTGTGCCAGCGAGACGGCAATATTCACCGCTACTGTGCTTTTGCCCACGCCACCTTTACCGCTCGACACGGCAATAATATTCTTCACGCCTGCAATTCCAGTGCGATCGGGCAGGGATTTTTGCTGAGGCGTTTCTGCGGTCACTTCCACCTCAACTGACTCTACACCGGGCAGGGTCTTCACCGCTTTCTGGCAGTCTTCGACAATGAACTCGCGCAGCGGACAAGCCGGAGTCGTCAGCACCAGGGTAAAGCTGACCTTACTTCCCTCGACCCGAACATTGCGAATCATATTCAGTTCGACCAGGCTTTTTCGCAGTTCCGGGTCTTGCACGGGGCGCAGCACGTCCAGAATGGCACTTGTTTCTAGCATTGTGGGCATCGCGTTCTCAACTCTGGCGATCGACCAGGCGACAGGACAAAACGAAAGGTAAAACTTGAAGCAAAAGAAAATAAGGGCAAAATGTTCAACGTCCATTCTACCGTTTGCTTTGCCTGAATCAGTTCGCCTGAATCAAAGCAGCCTGCCCGAAAGCAACGATTCGGTTTTCTCAAGCTTCATCCCAGACTTAACCCAGAATACGCGGACAGCGATCGAGCCAGGTTATCACCTGAAAGCCGATTTGCCATAGTAGCAGACCCGCAAACACATCGGGATAATCGAGCTTGCGCCGCTTGGAAACCGGATTGTCTGCTTCTATCAAATCCTGCTCAGCCGCAAGTGCCAGCTCACGGGCAACTTTAGCAGCATAAGGGCGAATGATTGACCAGACGATCGGCGAAAGCCAGCCGCGCAGCGTCACCGAGTAGGAAACCTTTGTGCCGCACAGCGTAGACTCAACGCGATACGTCACCCGCTCTTCAACTCCCGGAAGCGCCAAAATTCGAACGCTTAGCAGTTCCATCGGCGACACCCGCTCCACAAAAATCTGAATTGGAAACGGGCTGAGACGGCTCACTGCCTGATAAATCAATCCCGGTTTAGGAATCAGCCCCTGCGGAACGTTAGTGCGGGCGATCAGGGGATGCCACGAGACATCGGCTAAATTCACCACCTTCTGCCACAGGTCGTCTACTGAAGCAGAACTAACCGCCTGATAGGTTTCCGCGAGAGGAGGAAGATTATCAAAGTTCCAGCGTATCCGTCGAGACCAGAAGCCTAACATTGCTCGTCCTCCTCGAAGCTCTGCCTGATTGCAGTAATCGTCTTTCGGTCGGGGGTCGGGCAGCAGATCAAAACCTGACCGACGCATCGATCGTCTAAGACATAAGACCTTCTATTGTAGTCCAGGTCGTTAAATCAGTACGGCGAGTTTGTCAAATGAAATATTTGATACAGAGCTAAAGCACTTTTCTATAGGAGTGGCGGTTTGAGGAGTCGCAGCGATCGAAGATTGCCCGCTCAATCGCATTGCCCCTCAATCGATCGACTTTAGGGGAGTTAACTTTGGGGAGCTTAAGTTTGGAGAATTTTAAGATCTGTAAGAGCCGCGAGGACATCTACGCCACAAGCATGACCGCTCTATTTTCCAGTTTTAAGCAATTTCATTCATCGAGTAGTGGGTTGCTCGCTTGCCGCCAAACCGTTCCACAATCCAATCGTCATAGGTGTCAGCGATCGTCACCACCGATAAAATACAGGTTTGCAGCTCCATCAAATCCATATTCTCGCCGCCCAGCACACTGTTGCCAAACAGCACCTCGCCACCCTTGCCTAACTGAAACGCCCCAAAGCGCATTCGAGAATTTTCAGTGAGCAAATAGTGCATCAGCTCTGATGTAATCTGGGTTTCGATCGTGACCCAGCTCCAGGCACGCACGATCGCTAGTTCTCGCATTTCCCACGGATGCACTTCCCATGCCAGCACCTCGATCACGATTTTTGCCGAACCGTAGGTTAAGTAAAAGAATGGCTCATGAGCGGAAACCTGCATCTGGTCTTTGAACAGGGCGGAACTGGTGAGATAGTCCTGCACCTTGCGGTAGGTGAGTTCCTGAGCAGCATTAAAAAAGGAGAGGGACATCAGGGCTACAAAATAAACATTTTCTGATCCAGCCGCTTCGGGTCGTGGGTTTCGACAAAGCGATCGAGACTTTCATCAGACTCCAGGCGACCGTCTACCAGGTTGACAATGCGATCGGCAACGTCGAGGATGCGGTTGTCGTGCGTCACCATCAGAATGGTACAGCCCTGCTCTTTAGCAAGCTGTTGCAGCAGCGTCACCACCTCTCGACCAGAGGCTTTGTCTAGAGCAGCAGTCGGTTCGTCTGCCAGAATCAAAGTAGGACGATTGACCAGAGCACGGGCGATCGCGACGCGCTGTTTTTGTCCGCCGGAAAGGGAGTTGGGCTTGTAGTTGAGCCGTTCGCCTAAGCCGAGTCGGGTGAGAATTTCAGTGGCGAGTCGCCGCTTTTCGCGCCAGTTTTGGGTTAGCTCGACTGCCATTTCGACGTTTTGCATTGCAGTGAGCGAATCGAACAGATTGTGCGCCTGAAAGATAAAGCCAATATTGCGCCGCACTTTGACTAGCTCTGATTTACTGAGTCCGACGATTTCTTGTTCCAGCACTTTGAGACTGCCGTCCTGCACGGTTCGCAGTGCGCCGATCAGGGTCAGCAGCGTGGTTTTTCCAGAACCGGATGGACCTGTCATGATCACAATCTGTCCCTTAGGCAGATCCAGGCTGATGTCAAATAGCACCTGCTTTCGCAAATCGCCCTGACCGTAGAAGTAATTGAGATTGCGAATTTGAACGGCGATCGAGCCTGCCGTTTCTTCTGCAAAATCCAGTCTGTTTGTGATTAAAGAAGCACTCATGAGCCAAACACCTCCGCTGGATCAGCCTGCTGGACGCGACGCACCGCAATCACGCCCGAAATCAAACACATTAAAAACGTGGCAATCATCAAATTCAGGATTCGTGAAGGAGTCATGACCATATACAGTCCGGTTGCGTTCCGGGTTAAGGTGTATAGCCCAAAGCTGATGAGACACCCCGGCACAAATCCTAGAAATCCCAGCAGTGTCGCCTGTTGCAGCACAACGCCGAACAAATAGCGGTTTGAGTAGCCGATCGCCTTTAGCGTCGCGTATTCCACCCAGTGGTCGGCAACGTCGGTGTAGAGAATCTGATACACCAGAATCACGCCCACCAGGAAGCTCATTGTCGTCAGCAGCGAAAACACAAAGCCAATGCTGGTATTTTTGCGCCAGTAGTTGAGTTCCTGATCGACAAATTCCTGCTTGGTATAGACCGAGATATCTTTGGGAAGCCGATCGCGCAGCACTTTGGTCAGTTGTTCCACGTTTGTTCCGTCCGCGACATGCAACAGCCCAATGTCTACCGTGTTCAGCGATCGGCTTTCTTCGTCTGGACCCAGATTGGCAAAGTAGCGCAAGAAGTTTTGGTCGCTCATGACCACGTTGCCGTTGCCAGATGCAAAGTCTGTGCCCAGGCTAAACGTACCCACCAGGGTCACTTGCTGTTCTGCCAGTTCGGTAACGGTGCCTGCCTGCTTGGGCCCCACTTCCGGGCGAGATTTTTCGTCGATCAAAGCAGTTCGGGGCAGGAGCAAGTCCGATCGATGCTGCACAATTCCCGGTAAGGGCAACACGTTATCGTTTGGGTTAAACGCCAACACGCGCAGGGGACGGGTGCGCTTGCTGATCGGATCTTTCCAATTTGCGGTAACCGTGTAGAGCGGATAGGCAGCCGTCACCCCGTCAAATGCTTCTGCCTGGTAGAGCCGCCGCCGAGCAAACTGCTGCGGCACAAACATATTGTATTTAATTCGATTCACGATCACGATGTTGCCATTCAGCCGTTTTAGAAGCTGCACCTGGCTGTCGTACAGGGCATTCTCAAAGCCGCGAAACATAAACATCAGCACCACAGCAAACCCAACTCCGGCGATCGCAGTCAATAGCCGCCGCCGCTCATAGGTGAGGTTAAACCAGGCAAGGGGAGTCCGCCGCCAAACCATCCTTAGAACACCTCCGCTGGATCGGTGGTAACCACGCGTCGCACCGAAATCAGAGCTGAAAGGCTGCACATCACGAGGGTCAGCAGCAGCACAAATATGGCTCGTTCCAACTCCATTGTCATCGGCAGTCCGCCACTCGTTGCCCTAACCGTCAGGTCATACAGCCCTAGCGATACGGCAAAACCAGGGATATAGCCCAGAACGGCCAGAATTACCGCTTCCTGCAACACCACACCAAACAAAAAGCGGCTGCGATAGCCCATCGCCTTGAGCGTCGCATACTGCTTCATGTGGTCAGAGATATCAGTGTAAAGAATCTGATAAACGATCACCACGCCCACCACACAGGACACTGCAACGCCCATCGTGAAGATGAATCCAGTCGAAGTCGTGTTAATCCAGTAGTCGCGATCGCGGGCAATGATTTCTTCCTGCGTGTACACCGACACATCCGGCGGCAGAACCCGCTTCAGTTCGACTGCAATTTGCTGCGGATTCACACCAGGCTTGAGCTTGATCAGTCCCAGGTTGATCAGGTTGAGCGGGAAGGGGTCAAAGTAGCGGCGAAAGTTCTGATCGCTCAGAATCAGCGTGCCGTCTGCCGCAAACCCGCCACCCATACTGTACTGTCCACCGATCGTAATCTGTCGCCGCTTTGCCTCGGTCACGGTTCCCGTCGTCTGCGAACCAAATTCAGGACGCGAGAGGCGATCGATCAGCGCAGTATCGGGTCGTCTCAGTGCCGCCAGATTTTTCGGGTCTTTCAGTTCAGGCATGATGAATACCGGATCTTCGGGGTTCATGCCATACACAAAAATAGCGCGATTGCGTCGCGTTTCTGGATTACGCCACTGCAAATAGCCCACATACAGCGGCATGACCCGCTCTACTCCATTAACCCCTGCCGCCTGGTAGATTCGCTCGATCGGGAAAGGCTTGGTCGTACTGATTTCTAAACTTTGAGGCGAAATTAGAAAAATTTCTGCGTCAATCTGCCCGTAAAGAATCGCCGCCGTCTTTGCCAGCGAACCGAGAAACCCCAGATTCATAAACACCAGAATCACTGCAAACGACACCCCCGCAATTGCCACTAGCAAGCGGTTTTTCTCGTGGGTCAGGTTTAACCAGGCAATCGGGGTTCTCATGCAGCCCAGCCAGAGGTAAGCGATCGGCGATCAAGTGTAAACAACTCTTAATTATTCTAAGATTTCCGATCGGTGATCAACTCCCCCAACTGGGGCATTGCGCGGGTGCTGGTGAGCGCGTAGGTGCTGGTGAGCAAAGGGGTTGTTGCAAATTTTGTTGCAAATAATGCTTGC
>NZ_JACJOR010000070.1:0-7648 GCF_014695615.1 Leptolyngbya sp. FACHB-711 | reverse complement strand
TTGGAATACACCGAGTCTTGCAGTTTTCCTTCACTCAGTCCCCCTTAATCCACGATCCGCAAAGGAGCTTTCTTGCAATGAACGGAAGGAACGGAGCCGGAAAAAACGGCAAATCGAGCAGTCTTGCCCCCCTGAAAGTGCCCGCTCACCAAAACGGCAACGGCAAACAGAGCCGGGCGGAGCTAGCAGAGACCGGAGCTGCTGAAGATAAGCTGATTCGGGCAGAATCCTTCGATCAGCCAATTCTGTTGCAGCAAACTAGTTTGTGGTCGCGCTGTATTCTCTGGGGGATTATGGGCGTGGCTGGCTTTGTGATCGTCTGGGCAGCGGTTGCTCAAATCGAAGAAGCCGTTCCTGCTGCCGGACAGCTCCAGCCTGAACAAAGCGTGCAGCCCATTCAGGCTCCGGTGGGCGGTGTGGTGCAGGAAATCCTGGTGAAAGATGGGCAGAGCGTGAACAAAGGCGATCTGCTGATTCGGTTTGACCCAACGGCTGCGGCAGCCCAGGAAAAATCGCTCGAACAGGTCAAAGCCTCGCTGACTCGCCAGAATCAGTTTTACCGTTCTCAGTTGGCGGGTTCTGTGGCTCCCAGTTTAGCGACCGCTCAGCAGCTTAATCTGTCTCCCGAAGTGCTGTCGCTCACCGAAAACCGCTCAGCTCTGCTGGCTGAAAATCAGCTTTATCGGGCACAGTTCGGCGGCAGCGGTGCAGGTCTTTCGCCAGAGCAGCAGATTCGTCTGCAAGCCAGCCAACAGGAATCTAGCACCAGAGCGGCGGCGGCTCAGTTTGAAGTGGCTCAGCTTCAACAGCAGCTTACCCAGACCGAACAGCAGCTTGCCTCGACCCGGCAAAGTCTAGCAATCGACGAAAAAATTTATAGCGATCTGGCTCCGCTATTGGTTGACGGCGGCATTGCCCGAATTCAGGTGGTGAAGCAAGAGCAGCAGGTGATTCAGTCCCGGTCAGAAGCCAATCGTTTGGCTCAGGAAGCGGCACGGCTGCGCTTTTCGATCGCCCAGGCTCAGCAAAAGCTGCAAAATACTGTTGCCACTACCAACACTGATCTGCTCAGCAAAATTGCTGAAAACGACAAAAGAATTGCGGACATTGATAGCCAAATCAATAAGGCGATTCTAGACAACGAAAACCGCATTTCTGAAATTGACAGCCAGCTCAGCCAGGCGAAACAAACCCTGCGCTATCAGGAACTTCGGGCGCCGATCGATGGCGTTGTCTTTGATCTGCAAGCTAAGGGATCCGGATTTGTCGCGAACAGTACCGAGCCGATTCTGAAAATTGTGCCGAGCAATGCGCTGGTGGCTGAGGTCTTTATCACCAATCAGGACATTGGCTTTGTTGCCGAAGGATTGCCGGTCGATGTGCGCGTAGACTCGTTTCCATTTAGTGAATTTGGCGATATCAAAGGCAAAATCATCAACATTGGCTCGGATGCGCTACCGCCGGATCAAAACCATCAGTTTTATCGTTTTCCGGCAAAGATTCAGCTTGATCAGCAGTATCTTGCAGTGAACGGCAACAAGATTCCGCTCCAATCCGGGATGTCGATCAGCGCGAACATCATTACCCGCAAGCGCTCGGTGATGAGCATCTTTACCGATTCCTTCTCGCGGAAAGTGGATAGCGTTAGAACGGTTCGATAACTTCGAGAACGGTTCGATCGCCGTTTGGAACAACAATTCGCGATCGGCTTCTCGATGTGCTATTCTAAAAGAGACCTGGACTCATGCAATTACAACGCCCAAACTTTGTCAGGACCGGAAGGTAGCAGCAATACGGGATGCTTGCAATCGGCGTGAACTCCGGGTCTTTTTGTTGGATGGTTATTTGTTGAATAGTTTTAATTAAGTAATTCCATTGATTTTTATTGGGTAATTTCCCCTCAGGTGGTTGGGTAATTTCCCGCTCAGGAGCAGCGACGGAACCGATCGCATTTTGTAAGCTAGAGAAAAACTAGTCCTTGCAAACAGGAAGCTTCAGCGATGGCAGGTCTTGGTGATTTCGTTCAAAAAGCATTTTATTTAGGTGTGGGAGCTGCCTCCTACGCGGCTGAAAAAGCAGGCGGTAAACTAGCAGGTTTGCGGGTTCAGGCGCAAAAGCTGGCAGACGAGATGGTGGCACGCGGCGAGATTACTGCCGAAGATGCGAAGCGGATAGTCGATGAAATGATGAATCGGGCACAGCAAGAGCAGCCGTCTGTGAATGAGCCGCGATCGACCGAACCGCGCCGGATTGAGATTTTAACCGACGACGAACCTGAGCCTGCCGCGGACGCTGCCGCGGAGACGAAAGCCGCTGGACCGGAATCTAATGTCGATGACTTGCGAGCACAAGTTGCAAAACTTCAAGAAGAACTGCGGCGGCTCAAACGAGAGTAGAGTAGTCACAATAGGCAACTCACTAAACATTACCTTCGCAGTTTATGGATGGCTGGCAACAGGATTGGCTCCGGTCTTTAGACTCGGTGACGAAAGAAGTGGAGCAATTTTTTGAAAACGTTGGGCGTGAATTAGATGATTTCGCAGATGCTGTGATTGAGTTTTCCGAAGAAGTGATGGAAGAAGTGGAGCGATCGATCGTTCCGAAACTCGATCAGTTGGATCATCAAATTGCGGATTGGGTTGAACCCGTGATTCAGATAGTTCTGGGCATGGAAACCACGCTCGATCGTGCCGTTGAACCTGTGACGCACACCGTTGAACCCTGGCTGAATCAACATCCGGTTTGTATTGGCTGTCAGCATTACCACGGGCAAGTTTATGGCGGAAATTTGCTGATTTGTGCCATGCATCCCTTTGGCATAGAAGAGGGCGTTGATCAGTGCGCGGATAAGGAACTCGTTTCCTGGTCGTTTCCTGCCCTGCATTCCCAATCCTCTGACCTGACTGATGATCAGTACTAAGCAACTTGCCGATTTTTCTCTGAATATTCCGGGCGAGCTGCTGCTTATCCGTAGAAGGAATTGGTAGATGCACCCTGATTGTTCCCCTGGTTCACCCAGGGGATTTTTTATTTGTCGCCATCTGGGTTCGCCTGTAACAGGTTCAACTTTTAACTGTAACCAGTTCAACCGCAACAAATTTTCGCACCGAGTTAATCAACCCGATTCGATCGCATTCACTCAATTCGCTGATTTGAATCCTTCGTTCTTTCAGCTTGTTTGTTGCCAGCAGTTCTGCGCGATAGGTTCCCGCTAATAAACCCGATTCGATCGGCGGTGTAAAAGCCTGTCCATCTTTTTCTATCACTAAATTTCCAATACAAAATTCTGTAACTTCTCCTCGATCGTTCCACAGCAAGACTTCTTCTGCGGGAAAACAGGCTTGCTTAACCCGTTCATAAATCGATCGTTCTGTGGTTTTGTGATACAGGAAGGGATAATTTGAGTCGATTGGAAAAGGGGCAAGCTGAGCTCTGATCGTATGTTGGGCAGTGGCCCAAGGCCGATAGCTTAATTCAAACTTGCCCGATCGCGAAACGGTTAGATGTACTTTATATTCCTGACCTGCTCCTCTGCTCAACCTGCTTTCTCCATCCTTCATTGAAGAATTGAGAGAACCTATGGAGGACTGCCGACATTCCGCTAACATTCGATCGGCTTGCTCCAGAAGTGCCTGCTCAAGGGTCACAAGATCGATCGCATTGCCAAAATAATCGGCGGATTGTTGCAAACGCTGAAGGTGACGCTCGAGCAAGAAATATCCGGTTGTGGGTGTCCAGAGAATGGTTTCGAGCAGATCAAAAGCGGGCTGCGATCGGGTGAGAATTTGCGCTTTGGTGTAGCACTCTTGCAGTTCGGCAGTGTCGGCTGAATCCCACACAATGCCACCTCCGGTTCCGTATTCTGCGGTGTGTGTGGTGCGATCAATCAGAATGGTGCGAATTGCGACGTTGAACTGAGCTTTCAGCGATGTCCCTGCTCCGGGTTGAATCCAACCGATCGTTCCGGTATAGAGCCTGCGAGGATCGGTTTCCAGTGCTGTAATAATTTCCATTGTGCGGGCTTTCGGCGCACCCGTAATCGAGGCAGGCGGAAACATTGCCTGAAAAATCTCGGTCATCGACGCAGCTGTATTACACTGCACAGTGCTGGTCATTTGCCACAGCGTCGGATATTGCTCCAGGTCAAACAGTCCGGGAACTGAGACAGAACCAACCTCGGCGATCTGTCCCATGTCGTTTCGCACCATGTCTACGATCATCAGATTTTCTGCCCGATTTTTCTCAGACAGAGTCAGTTCAATCGCCTGCTGACAGTCGCGCTCATGCCATAGCCCACGGGCGATCGTACCTTTCATCGGACGCGAAACCAGCCGACGATTCTCCAGGGTAAAAAACAGTTCCGGGGATGCCGAGCAGATATACCAGTCGGGAAGCTGCAAAAACGCGCCATAGCCCGCACCCTGCGCCTGAATTAACTGCAAGAAAAGCTGAAACGGATCGCTCTCGAAAGCCGATCGCAGCCGAAATGTATAGTTGACCTGATAGGTATCTCCGGCGTGAATTCTGTGCTTAATTTGCTGAATTGCCGATCGATATTCTCCATCCCCAATTGATGGCTGCCAATCGAGCGGCGACAGAGAAACTGGATTCGCAGGCAGTTCAACAATCTGCGGCGGAGCAAATAGCCCAAACCAGATCAGGGGAAAATTAGCCGGGTGAACGGTCAGTGTTAGATCAAAGGCAGGAGCGGCTTCATAGGCAATCATTCCAGCAGCGTGAAGCGATTCGCGGGTGACCCGCTGTTCAATGTCTTGCAGCATGGGCACGACCTGATCGATCGCCTGTGTCGTGTAAATTGCGATCGGCTGCTGAAACAAAAGCCACTGACGGCGATCCGCATCGTGTAGCAAAATTGAATGATTAGACAGCGAAAAATCAGGCTGGGCAGCAGTCATCGGCTCTTTCCATCGCACAGGCTTTAATTATGGCGAATTTATAGCGAACCTATGGCGGACAAAAGTCGAATTTATAGCGAATTAATTACAGGTCGATCGTGCATTTTATTCGATCGTTGCTGTGAGTGTATCCGGTTCTACAAGTAATTCTGTTCATGAGAGTTATATCATCTATATTTCGAGGGATGGAGGAGGGATCGAGGATTGCCTAAAATCGCCTCAATTTATGAATCAAATTATTAGATTCAAATTATTAGATTCAAATCACTGATTCAACCTGACGATTTTCAGAACCTTCTAACCCTGATCCTCTGATTCTCTCAATCTGCTCCAAGCCCTATGGTGATTTGCATTGCAGAAGATCGTCAGCGCGAAGAAATTGCAGTCAAGCTGCTGCTGCTCAGTCTGGCAAAACACTGTCCCCATGTGCCAATTGAACTGTTCTTTCCGCCTGCTACGGAAGCGTTTAAAGCCTGGGCTGCTGCCCTGCCGCAGGTTCATCTCAGAACTACGCCGATCGCCACGGCTGCGGGATGGGATATTAAACCCTACGCGCTGCTGAAGCTGCTAACAGAAGGACACCGTGAAGTCTGGTGGATTGATTCCGACATTATCGTGACCCGCGATTTTCGACAAACGATCGCCCCCCTGACCGACGCTGATTTGGTAATTGCGGAAGAGGCGTTATACGGTCACTATCGCGATGAAGGCTATCGGGCGCGGGCGTGGGGATTTGCGATCGGGCGCAGCTTGCCCTTCAATCTCAATTCGGGTGTGATGCGAGTGACGCAGGCGCATCGATTGTTGTTGCAGCAGTGGCAGCAGTTGCTCGAAACCGAGGTGTATCAGCAGGCACAGCAGCAGCCCTACGGTCAAAAGCCGTTTCATCTGTTTGGCGATCAGGACGTGTTGACTGCACTGCTCAGCACTCAAGAGTTTGCCCATATTCCACTGCGGATTCTAAAGCGCGGCACAGCCATTATTCAATACTTTGGGCTTGCCGGATATACGATCGCCGAGCGGCTGCAAAATCTGGTTGACGGAATGCCGCCGTTTATCCACGCGCAGCGCGAAAAACCCTGGCATCGATCGCTTATTCCACCTGGGCTTAAGCCGTTGCGGCCCTATTTAGACTTTGTGCAAATGGATATTTCGCCCTATTGCTTTGCCGCAGCCCCGTATCGATCGCAGCTTGCCGAAGATCTGCCCTGGCTGGACGCGCACTCGCGCCTGGGCAAAATCCTACGTGGATTAGGCTTGGGAAATGCTGCATTCACAGGTTTGCCGATCGCCCTCGGCTACAGTGTAATTCGTGCGATTAAACAAATGCGGGGAATCGACGATCGGTTCGATCCGCAGCAGGCGTATCAGCGAGTGATTCTTGCTCAGACTGATGAACAAACAGCGGGAAAGGCGAGCGTGGAGAAAGTGGAAACAATATATTAACTGCTCTGGAGTTTCAGTCGGGTTTGGATCAGGTTAAACAAATGGTTGAGCTGCACAGGCTTCGTCAAGTATTCATCGGCTCCGGCTGTAAGACAGCGTTCGCGATCGCCCGGCATTGCCAGCGCAGTCAGCGCAAATATCGGAATATTCGCGGTTGCAGCATACCGACGCAGAGCATCGATCGCCTGTAGACCGTTCAGGCGGGGAAGCTGAATATCCATCAAAATCAGGTGGGGCAAATAGGATCGAGCGAGATCGATCGCCTCGATACCGTCTTTTGCCAGCAGGATGTGAAAGCCCTTTGCCTGCAAATAGTTCATCAGGGTCATAACATTATCGGGATGGTCTTCCGCCACCAGAATCACGGGCTGCATTGCACCCTGAGCACTCGTCGCGGCGGCGCAAACAGGTAAGCCCGAAGCCCGCTCAGCCGAAGACGAATGGGATTGCGAGAACCGCCAGGGCAACAAAATGGTGAAGCAGCTTCCTTGTCCCGGTTGGCTATCGACTAAAATTTGACCGCCATGCAGTTCCACAATTTGTTTGACCAGAACTAGCCCCAGACCCGTTCCTTCATAGCGACGAGAGAGGCTGCTATCAATTTGGACAAAAGCCTGGAATAGCTTTTCGAGATCGGCAGGGGCAATGCCAATTCCTGTATCGGTAACGCTGCACTGCAACCACTGCGTGGCTGGACTGCCCTTGGCCTTTAGCGTGACCGAGCCGCCCTCTGGTGTGAACTTGACTGCATTACTAAGCAGATTGATGAGCACTTGACGTATGCGACGTTCGTCTAATTGAATCGATGCAGAAGGATTAGCAAGCTCAAGGTTGAGCGAAATGCTTTTCTCGTGTGCCTGATGCCTCACAAAGTCAAGACTGTCTTCGCAGAGTTCCTCGATCGAAACCGGAGCAATTTGAAGTTCAAGCTTGCCCGCCTCGATTTTTGCCAGATCGAGAATGTCGTTAATCAGCTCAAGCAGGTGACTGCCGCTGTTTTGAATTGTGACGAGAAACTGTCGCTGCTTGTCATTAATCGCTCCAAAAACTTCGGTTTGCAGCACTTCAGATAAGCCCATGATCGCGTTGAGCGGGGTTCGCAGTTCATGGCTCATATTCGCGAGAAATTCATCTTTCAGGCGGGTTGCTTGGGCAAGTTCCAGATTGGTTACTGCTAAATGCTCATTAGCGCGTCGGAGCTGTTCTTCAGCCTGCTGTCGCTGGTATTGCAGTGCCTTCTTCTCGGTAATATCTTCTGACATGCCGAGACTGTAAAGTGGATGACC